>SLGN01000008.1 GCA_007123695.1 Verrucomicrobiales bacterium | reverse complement strand
TCGACGGACACGCTGCCCCCGGCCCGGCCGACCTCGCCGGCGGCGTCCACGCTGCCCGCGGCGATCTCGACGCGACCGCCGACGACCTCGACGCGACCGCCGGAGCCGTCGCTGTTGCGGGCCACGAGCTGGCCGGTGTTGACCACGCTGCCGCGGGACCCGGCGTTGAGGGTGAGCCGCCCGCCCTGGAAGTTGTAGCCGCTGGCGCGCACCACGCCGTCGTTCTTGATGGCGAGGGCGTAGACGTTGCCGTGCGCCTTGAGCTCGGCTGCGGCGCCGTGGATCTGTCCGGTGTTCTCGATGCCGACCTCGGCCCCGGGGCCGCCCGCCTGCACGGAGATGGTCGCGCCCCCGGCCTGGTCGACGACGATGTCGCCCCCGGCCCCGAAGGCCACGGTGCCCTGCGGCGCGCTGACGGTGCCCGCATTCTGGAGGAAGTTGCCAAGGATGACGACGTCGCCCGCGTCGCTGGTGATCGCCCCGTAGTTGACCACGCCGGCCCCGCTGTTGCCGCGGAAGCGGGTGCGGCCGCCGTTGAGGAAGTCGCGGTCCTGCACGTCGAGGGTGGAAAGCACGGCCATGCCGGCGACGTTGACCGCGCCGGTGGGGCCCACGACGATGCCGTTGGGGTTGATCACGGCGACGCCGCCCTGGGCGGCCTTGAGCTGGCCGTAGATGGCGGTGGGGTTGCCGCTGACGACGCGGTTGAGGGTGAAGCCGTTGGCGCCCTGGTTGACCCGGGTGACGCTGCCCTGCGGGATGGAGAAGCTCTGCCAGTTGACGATGGCCCGCCCGTTGCCGCCGTTGGTGAGGTTGTTGATGTCGAGGCGGTTGGTCCCCATGCCCTGGAAGTTGACGTTGCCCGCCGCGACCCTCGCGCCGTAGGGATTGGCCGACACGGGCAGGGGCTGGAGGAAGAGCCCCGGAGTGATTCCGGCAAGGACGAGGAGCTGGAGGGCTGCGTTTCGCCTGAAGGTGGGGACGACGGCTTTCATGGGCGTGGGCTGTTGATCGGGATCTGTAGGGAGGAGGAGAAGAGGGAGGGCCGGGGTGTGGAGGCAGCAGAGCAGTGTCGGCACCAGCATCGGCATGGCTCCGCCCCCCGAGCGGGGCTCCTAAACCACCGCCCCGCCCAGCCCTCAAATGTTGTATTGTGAGGAAATTGTTGCTCGATTTCCTGAGAACTTCCTAACACGCTCTCCAATAGCCGCTCAGGCTCTCCCGTCGATTGCTCGACTACCAGGCCCCGGCGAGCCCGTCTCAAGAAGCAAGCGAAAGAGTTCGCATTTTCCCAAACCGCAAACCAGCGCCGCAACCCGCAACACAAGAAGCAAATCAATCAATAGCGTATAAACAACTAGGCTTATAATTGATTGCAAATATTAAAGCTGCTATTGCGAGTTGTGCTCCCGTTTTCGCAAAAGGGATAGCTATCTATCACCGCACCAAGGCTGGCAGGAATGTGAGCGGATCACAATTAGCAAGGCTTACAATTTATATTTTGTCTCAAAACCCGGCGTGATCTGTGTTCGAATTCTCGAAAAGGGATCGCGACTTACCATCGGGTTGAGACCCCTTCTCTGGTGGTTTGGCTCAAGGTGTTGCGAACTGTGACTCGAGCAGGGCGGCATGCTCGGCGAGGATTTCAGCGAGCTTGGCCTCGTCGGCGAGGTTGCGGGTTTCGCGGGGGTCGGTCTCGTGGTCGTAGAGTTCGCGGGCGAGCAGCTCGCCATCCTCGATGGCACGCCATTCAGTGTAGCGCCAGCGTTCGGTCCGCACCGAGCGGCCCCAGGCCTGCCAGTTGCTGGCGGGGCCGTAGAACGGCTGCTGGTGCTGGGTGAAGGCGGCTTCCTTGACCGAGGCGGCGGGGTCGTCGATCACGGGGGAGAGGTCGTGGCCTTCGAGATTGCCGGGCAGGCTGTCGGCGAACCCGGCGAGGGAGGCGAGGGTGGGGTAGAGATCGACCAGCTCGGCGAGGGCGCCGGTGCGCTGCCCGTGCCCGGCGGGTCGGCGCGGGTCGGCGACGATGAGCGGTACGCGGGCGTCGAGTTCGAAGTTTGTGGTCTTGCCCCAGAGCCCATGCTCGCCGATGTGGAAGCCGTGGTCGGCGGTGAAGACGACCACGGTGTCCTCGGCGTGGCCCCCTTCCTCGAGGGCGTCAAGGACGAGTCCGACCTGGGCGTCGAGGAAGCTGAGCGAGGCGTAGAAGCCGTGGCGGTAGTGGCGGACCTCCTCTTCGGTGAAATCGCGGTCCTGCGGCACCAGTCCGTAGCTCCGTATCTCGCGCGAGGGGTGCAGGGCGATCTCCGGCGCGCCCGCAGGCGGGTAGGGTGGGTCGGGAAGGGGGATGGCCTGGGGGTCGTAGAGGTCCCAGTATTACTTCGGCGCGACAAAGGGCAGGTGGGGCCGCCAGAAGCCAACGGCGAGGAAGAAGGGCTGCCCGTGCCCGGCGCGGTCGCGCAGCACGGCGGCGGCGAGGCGGGCGATCTGGCCGTCGCGGTAGGCGGTGTCGGGCACGTCGTGGGCTTCGGTGACGGGGGCGCGGAGGCCGGCATCGATGGTGCGGAGGGCCTCGGGGGTGTTGCGGTAGATGGTGTCGTCGGCATGGGTGCCGCGGTGGAAGGCCTCGTCCACCGACCAGGAGGCGCGGTCCTGGGTCTCGCCCATGTTGTGGAAGATCTTGCCGATGCCCTGAGCAAACCAGCCGCAGTTCTTGAAGTGCTGCGGCAGGGTGACGAGATTTTTCCCGTCGGGGGCGGTCTCGCGGAAGCCCTTGCGCAGGTCGTCGACGCCGACGGTGTCGGGACGCAGCCCGGTGAGGAAGGAGGCACGCGAGGGGTTGCAGACGGCCTGCTGGCAGTAGGCGCGGTCGAAGACAAGGCCGCGGCCGGCGAGGCGGTCGAGGTTGGGGGTGACGGCAACAGGGTCGCCGTAGGCGCCGGTGACGCAGTGCATGTCGTCGACGACGATGAAGAGGATGTTGGGACCGCTGGTCTCTGCGGCATGCGTCGAAGAAAAGGCGGCTGCGGCGATGCAGAGGAGACTTCGGAGAAGGTGGATCCGACGCTGGTTCGTTCGTGTGCGGAAGCTCGGGGGCATTCTCGAATGTCCATCGTCCCGCCCCGTCGTCCACCGCGGGATGACGGGGATTCTTTCGAGATGGCACGGCCTCTCCGGGCATCCGTCGCAATCAACAAAAAAATGTTTGCAAGGCTAATAGATTAATAGATTTTGGTTGTCACTCGGAATGGACTTCAATGAGGTGGGCGTTTTCCTGAGGACGGAAACTTCAACTACCACTGCATTGAACAAATATTGGCAAGGCTCATAAAGGATTTTTATCAATCGGGGTGGAACTCAATGAGGTGGGCGTTTTTCAGATGGCGGAATCTTCGACTACCATTGCACGGACCCCTCCCTCGTTCGGTGGTCGGCGAAGGAGCAACGCATCGGCGCATTGGCGCGATTTACAATGGCTCCGGAATCCGGCAGGATGCTCCCCATGTCCCGTAGCCTTTTCCCTCTCGCAGTTGCCTCCTCGGCGGTCCTTTGGTTCTGCCCCGCTCCGCTCGCGGCTGAGGATGTGCGGCTCGCTCCGCCCAAGGACCTCAATGGCTATTTTCCCTTCGAGCCTCCCGCCTCGCTGGAGGAGTGGGAAGTCCGCCGCGAGGATGTGCGCCGCCGCATCCTCGTTTCACAGGGGCTCTGGCCCATGCCGACGAAGACGCCGCTCAACGCCGTGGTCCACGGACGGGTCGAGCGCGACGGCTATTCGGTCGAGAAGGTCTACTTCGAGAGCGTGCCGGGTCTCTTCGTCACCGGCAGCCTCTATCGTCCCGCAAACCCGCAGGGCAAGGTCCCGGCCGTGCTTTTCGCCCATGGGCATTGGAAGGACGCTCGCCTTTCCCTGAGCGATCCGCAGCGGGTGCGGAAGGAGATCTCGACCGGGGCGGAGCGCTTCGAAAGCGGCGGGCGCAGCATCTTCCAGTCGCTCTGCGTCCAGTTGGCGCGGATGGGCTGCGTGGTTTGGCAGTGGGACATGATGAGCGATTCCGATTCGGTCCAGCTCACGCAGGAGGTCGTCCACCGCTTCGCCAAGCAACGGCCCGAGATGAACACCTCGGAAAACTGGGGCCTCTACAGCACGCAGGCGGAGTCGCACTTGCAGTCGATCATGGGACTGCAGACGCTCAACGCGGTGCGCGGAGCCGACTTCGTCCTGACTTTGCCCGAAGTCGATCCCGAGCGTCTCGCCATCACCGGGGCGAGCGGCGGCGGCACCCAGACGATGCTGCTGTCGGCCATCGACGACCGCATTGCCCTCTCCTTCCCCTGCGTGATGGTCAGCACCGCAATGCAGGGCGGCTGCACCTGCGAAAACGCCTGCCTCCTGCGCATCGGCACGGGCAACGTCGAGTTCGCGGGCCTTTTCGCGCCGATGCCGCAAGGCATGAACACCGCCGACGACTGGACGAGGGAGTT
>SLGN01000405.1 GCA_007123695.1 Verrucomicrobiales bacterium | reverse complement strand
TCCAAAAATCTCGCCCGCGAGTGGGCCGAGCAAAAGGTGCGGGTCAACACCCTCGTGCCCGGCTTCTTTCCCGCCGAGCAGAACCGCAAGGTCCTCACCGAAGACCGCGTCGCCGCGATCATGGGCCACACCCCGGCGAAGCGCTTCGGCGAAGCCCACGAGCTCGTCGGCGCGACCCTGCTGCTGGCCTCGGACAAGGCCGGTTCCTTCATCACCGGCACCGAGATGATCGTCGACGGAGGCTTCTCGGCCATGTCGATCTGAAACGTCGGGACGGTGAACGGTAAACAGTTCACATTTAACGGTTCGCAGTTGACAGTTCACCGCCCATGCCCTCCCTCTTCCGCTCCCTCTGCGTCTTCTGCGGCTCGCGAAGCGGGTCGGATCCGGCTTTCGAGGAAGCGGCGCGGGCGACGGGGCGGCTCCTCGGCGAGCGGGGCATCCGCCTCGTCTACGGGGGTGGCAGCCTCGGGCTGATGGGGGCGGTGGCCGACGCCTGCCTCGAGACCGGAGGCGAGGTGGTGGGGGTCATCCCCGGCTTCCTCATGGGACTCGAGCTGGGGCACCAGGGCATCACCCGGCTCGAGGTCGTCGACGACATGCTCGAGCGCAAGCGCCGCATGGCCGAGCTGTCCGACGGCTTTCTCTCCCTGCCCGGCGGCATCGGGACGCTCGACGAACTCTTCGAAATGCTGACCTGGGTGCGCCTCGGCGTCCACGAAAAACCCAACGGCCTTCTCAACGTCGGCGGCTTCTACGACGAACTCGTCTCCTTCTGCCACAAGACCCAGGTCGAGGGCGGCTTCATCGGGGCCGAGAACGCCCGCAACCTCATCGTCTCGGACGACCTCGCCGATCTGCTGGAGCGGCTCGAGGAGACCGCCCGCACCGGACCCTCCACCTACCTGCGTCCATGAAGGCCTACCACGACCTGCTGCGCCACGTGCTCGAGCACGGCGAACCGCGCGAGGACCGCACCGGCGTCGGTACCCTCGGCGTCTTCGGCACCCAGGTGCGCTTCGACCTGCGCGAGGGATTTCCCTGCCTCACCACAAAGAAGCTGCACCTGCGCTCCATCATCCACGAGCTTCTCTGGTTCCTGCGCGGCGACACCAACATCGCCTACCTTCGCGAGAACGGGGTCACCATCTGGGACGAATGGGCCGACGCCGAGGGCAACCTCGGGCCGGTCTACGGGAAGCAATGGCGATCCTGGGCCACGCCTTCGGGCGACACCGTCGACCAGATCGCCCGGGTGGTCCATTCCCTGCGCACCGACCCTGCGAGCCGCCGCCACATCGTCTGCGCGTGGAACCCCGCCGAGGTCGAGTCCATGGCCCTGCCGCCCTGCCACGCCCTCTTCCAGTTCTACGTCAACACGACGACGCGCGAGCTCAGCTGCCAGCTCTACCAGCGCAGCGCCGACCTCTTCCTCGGGGTGCCCTTCAACATCGCCTCCTACGCCCTCCTCACCCTCATGATGGCCCAGGTCTGCGACCTCGCGCCCGGCGAGTTCGTCCACACCTTCGGCGACCTCCACCTCTATCAAAACCACCTCGAGCAGGCCCGGCTCCAGCTCGGACGCGAGCCGCGCCCGCTCCCCACCATGCGGATCAACCCCGAGGTCCGCGAGATCGACGGATTCCGCTACGAGGACTTCGAGCTCGTAGGCTACGACCCCCATCCCGCCATCAAGGCGCCCATCGCGGTATGAGCGCCGTCGATGGCAGCGCAGGCGAGGCCGGCGGCCCGCGTCTCAAGGCGGTCGTGGCGATGGCGTCGAACCGCGTCATCGGCAAGGACGGCGGCTTGCCCTGGCGCCTTCCCGCGGACCTGAAGTGGTTCAAGCGGCTCACCCTCGGCCATCCCGTCATCATGGGCCGCCGCACCATGGAGTCCCTCGGTCGGCCTCTGCCGGGGCGGCGGAATGTGGTCGTCTCGAGGAGCCTTACCACCGCACCTGAGGGCTTCGAACTCGCCGCGTCGCCCGGGGACGCCCTCGCCCTCGTCGCGGACGAAGCGGAGGCCTCCGTCATCGGCGGCGCCGAGATCTACGCCGCGATGATGCCGCGTTGCCGGGAGGTGCTGCTTAGCTACGTCTTCCGCCCCTACGAAGGCGACACCCGGCTGCCCTCGTTCGAGAAAACCTTCGAGCTCGCCGAGGTCCTCCACCGCGACGAAGACTTCGAACTGCGTCGCTACCTCAGGGCCGGGCGGAGATGAAGTAGAGCGCTCCATCGACGACCAGACCGAACATCGTCCCCACGCGAAGGATCCCGTAGCGCCAGCAAATGGGCGATGAAATCGAAGCAGTCTGCCATGGCGGGAGGAGAAAGCGAAGCGAGCGCAAGCCTGCCATGTCTTCGCGAATCGCAGTGATAATGACGCAAATCGGTTTCAGGTGGGACCATGATCCGCTCCAGACCCTCGAATGCTCAGAGAAATTTATTTGCCTGCTTTTTCATTATGCACGCTCAGTGGTAGTAGGCCAAGCCGGATCCTGGCGGGATCATGGCCCGCTCCAACTCCACCATAGCTAAAACCAATTATTTTCCTGCTTTTTCATTTTCATTGTCCATCTTGGGTGGTAGACCGAACCACAGTGGTAACAAGCCACGCCGAGTCCGAGCAGTGCATCGCCCAGATCCAATCCACTTCAGCCGAATGTAAATTATATGTCTGGTATTTAGCTTGGTTTTTAGCTTGAGCGTTTGGATTGGGCATCGAGGATCTCGAATCGGGCGGTCGATATGGGAACTGGCTCGCAAAGAACCCGGTCCTACCTTCCCCGCGGGCGTGCTCGGGAGCGTGCCCCGTTTCGCAAGCGCACCACCTGCCTGCGCAACACCGCGGAACGGTTGCCGAAAATGTCCTCGCCAAAGATCAGGATCGGGTTCCGCCCCGGTCTCAGCCTCGCCACGGCCCCCCACGACGTCGTTCCGAGGGCCCTTGCGAAGGGTGCCCGTCCCACGCGCAGTTGCACCGCTTCGACTCCGCTGGGATCGGTTGCGGTGCCGGCGAGGCGAAGGCGGGGGGCCGAAGTCCGTCGCGGCACCCGCGTCGTCAGTTGCACCCGGGGCCCTGCGCGGTCGGGCGAGTAGCGCAAGACGCGGAGGTTCTCGAAATCCGAGACCCAGAGGCATCCTTGGGGATCGAAGGCCAGGCCCAAGGGACCGTTCAATGCACGGGGTCCGCTTCCGTCACCGGTGCTCGCGAAGTCGGGCTGGCCGATGACGCGGTCGGCTGAGGCCCCGTTGCCCTTGGCGGCGGCGTTTTCGAAACCGAGCACCCGGTTGTTGTCGAAGTCGGCGACCCAAAGCGTTCCCCGGGCGTCCATCTTCAGGTCCATCGGAGTGTTCATGCCGGTCGCGCCGCCACCGGCGTCACTGAAGCCGAACGCGCTCTGACCGAGCACGCGAATGGCCGGCTGCCCGTTCACTAGAACCGGCGCGTCGTCGAACCGCAGGACGCGGTGGTTGACGGTGTCGGCCACCCAGACTCGTCTTGCGGCATCGACGAAGACGGCTCTCGGGCCGTTGAAACGGAAGCTGTTCGCGCCCGAGATGGCCGTCGTGAAGCTGCTCTGGCCGAGCACCAAGGAGGCTGGGGCGCCGTTCGTGAGCGTCGAT
This sequence comes from Verrucomicrobiales bacterium, assembly GCA_007123695.1. Lineage (GTDB taxonomy): Bacteria > Verrucomicrobiota > Verrucomicrobiia > Verrucomicrobiales > DEV007 > Arctic95D-9. The sequence goes on along the minus strand of SLGN01000405.1, from coordinate 859 downwards.
GCCGGAGGGAACCTCAGCACGCGATGGTTGCCGGTATCGGCCACCCAGACGTGGTCGTCGTCGTCGACGAAGACGCCGCGCGGCCGGTTCATCCGATTGGCGGTAGTGTCGGCGCCGCTCGACGTGTAGAGCGATTGCCCCAGGACGAGATCGGCGGCGTCGCCGTTGCCTCGGTTTGCGGCAGAGTGGAACATCAGCACCCGGTTGTTGGCGGTGTCGGCCACCCAAAGACGTCCGTTGCGGTCGATGTAGTTTCCGGTAGGCTCGTCCATCCCTTGCTGGGTGGTGGCGAAGGGAACCTCGCTGAAATTTCGCTGCCCGAGCACCCCCTCCGCGAGAGCCCGGTTCGCGAGGGACGCGGCAGCGGGAAAGCGCAGCACGCGGTGGAACTCTACAACGAAAACCTTGCCGCTGGCCGGATCGACGGTGATGCCCCTCGGAGCCCAAAGACTCCAGGCATCGGGCCGCGCCCCAAACGTACCGGCCACCGCCGGCGAGACAGCCCCGAGCGATCTGTCGGCGAAGGGATGGCTCGCGATCTGGGCGTACGAGACGGTCGGCGCGACCAAGGCGAGCAGTGCGAGAGCGAAGGCGGCGGCGGGAACAGGGGCTGCGAGGTGCTTCATACCCCGTAGAACGCCTCGGAAGGCGGATCGATGAGAACTTTCCTCCGGAGCCGTGCCTTCCGTCCCCGGCATCGAATCGACATCCGAAAGCGTACCGACGGAAATCTGGCCCGAACGGATCGACCCCATCGCCCGCAGCCGACCGTTGCCAAAGGCAAAAGCATGGGGCGCCGATCGACTAGCTCCACCGGATCTCTTCGGCGCTGGTCACCTTGGAAACGCCGCCATCCCGC
>SLGN01000652.1 GCA_007123695.1 Verrucomicrobiales bacterium | reverse complement strand
TCCAAGGGCTTCCAGCGGTCGCTCCAGTAGGTGTGGACGACTTCGCCGCCGGATTCCTTGGTGATGCGCCGGAAGAGTCCGTCGTAGGCGTTCTTCTGCACGGTCACCCCGTTCTCGTCTTTCACCTCGACAAGCCGGTTCCAAGCGTCCCAGACCAGCTCGAAGTGCTTTGACCAATCCCCGCCGAAACCGGGGCGGATCTTGACGGCGTTGCCTGCCTTGTCGTATTCGATGCCTTGGCTCGATCCATCAATCTGCGTTAGCTGGTTGTCCTGATTGTTGGAACGTGTCTGGTCGAGGACGGGCGAGCCGTCTTCGTCCTTCCGGTAGGCGAGCCAATTTCCCGTCGGGTCGTAGGTGAAGCTTTCCTCCTCGCCGGGAATGCCCCCAATGGCGGTCCGGTTCGTGTTCAGCGTTCCCACGGCATCGCGGATCACCTGATACAACCCGTCGTAGCCGTAGGCCTCGTCCTGCCCGTTGGCGGCGACGAGGTTCTTTTTCCACGTTCGATTGGATGCCTTGTTGAAGCCCCACTTCCAACCGTCGAGCACGCTGCCGTCGGAGGTTTTCTCCCAGCGCATCGCTTGAACGCGGCTGAATCGGTCGAACCCATCGTAGGGATCGCCGGAATCGCCCTCCGATCCTCCGCCGGGACGGAGCATCGACATGCGCACGCCGGGCTGAGGATACGCGACCTCGACGAAGCGGGCGAGTCCGACGCGGCTGTAGGCGACCTTGTTCCCGGTCTCGCCCCCGATGGCAACGCTCTTCACGAGGCTGAACAAGTCCTCGATGCTGCCCGCTGCGCCATAGCCGAGATTAACCTGCCGCCCGTTCGGGTAGGTGACGCTTTCCCGCCGTGCCGTGTTGCCGCTGCTGCCGTCGGCATAGCCGTAGCCCACTTTCGGAGTGCTGCCGTCCACCGCGCCGTCGTGCGCCTGCGCGTCGTCGATTTCCTGCCCGAAGCCGTCGTGGGCCTTGGCGACCTGGTTGAGGACGTTGCCCTCGCCCGGCGTCGGGTCGTCGTAGCTGGTGACGGTGGCCACGAGGCTGGGGCGCTTGGGATCGTAGTCGGTGCTGATGCGGCGAACGGCCTCGTCGACTCCCTCGCCCACCGCCGTGACGCAGTCGTGCCGCATCCGGCCCATCTTGTCGCGCAGCAGCTCGTGGACGGTGCCGTTGCCGTCCTCGCTGCGGACGACCTCGCCCTGCCACTGCCGAGCCGCGATGAGCGGCAAAGAAAAGGCGAAGCCTGACCGCAGGTCGTCCCGCGTAGCGGGAGGACAATTGTGCGCGTAGTCGCTGCGGTCGCCGCCGGGGTCGGAACGGCTTTCACTCTGCTCGACGACGGTGTCGGCGGAGGGGGAGATGAAATCGGCACACCGCCGAAGAAAGGAGGAGATCGTCGCAACGAGCGGGAAGGGGGGACCGACGGGAAGTGTGGCTCGCGAAACCATCTGGTTGAATCTAAACAGAGTCAGGTCGATCAGTCAACCCTCTTGGGGCCGGGATCTGGGTTGGATTCGGAGCAAGGGCCCAAAAAAATGTTTGAAACGTAGCTCGTCGGGCCTGCATCTCCTGCATTCGGACTTCCTTCCCGAGTCCGTTTCCTCGGCCGTCTCCTACTCCTCCAGCACTTCCTTCTGCAAATCCCCCAGCACCCGAAGCTCTCCAGTTCACCCCGTGTGTCCTCCGGGCACCCCGTCGCCCGCGAATGGATTCCGCTCCCGAAGCCCTGGGGAGGCGGCGAATCGCGGTTTTGTGTCTCGTGTCTCGCGGCAATCAACGGCCTGTCCACCAGGGAGCTGGTGCGGGGAATATCTGCCGTCCCCCGACAACCGAATCCACGGTCACAGTCCCCCCGAAAACTCCTCCAAGCTGGCGCAAGCAATCGCACTGCGGAGCAATGCCCGCAGCCGGGCGTCGTCTTCCACCGAGCAGACCGCCTCCGCCAGACCTTCGGGCACCGTCCCGAATCGAATCTCCAGCGCCTCCAGAATGTCTTCCTGGCGCCCCTCTTGTCGGCCTTCCTGACGACCTTCTTGACGGCCTTCTTGACGGCCTTCTTGACGGCCTTCCTGGCGATAGACTTGGGCGAGGGTCATGGCTTTGCTCCGGATTTCGGGGTTGGCGATCTTCCCAACCCTAGCCTCGAAGGCCCGTCTGTCAACATCGCCGCCGAGGATGTAGCTCAGCACCATCTCCACGATCCGCGGCGGCACATCGACGATCAGCGCCTCGTCCCAGACCGGGTCGGCGAGCAGTTCGCCGAGGCGCTCGGCCTTCATCGCCCGCAGCACGAAGATCCCGGCGCTGGTTCCGGGGATCTGCTCGTAGTCCATCCCGGCAAGCTGGATGTGGTGGTAGGCGAAGTCGGGGACGAAGGGCCGCAGCGGCTCCGCCAATTCTTCGGGAATGTCGAGCAGCTCGGAGAGCCGCTCGGGCACGTCCCAGCGCACCGCGTTCTGGGAGAGCACCACCGGCAGGATCGGGGGCAGCTTGGCGGGCCAGGGATATTCCGCTTCGAGCCGCATCCAGATGCAGTGCATGTAGTAAATCAGGCGGAGGTGGAGCCGCGGGTCCTTGGTGCTCTGATGTTCGAAGAGAACGTAGATGAAGGCGTCCCGGCCGAGGACCTTCGCCGAGAAGAGCAGGTCGGTGTGGGCACGCCGGAAGTCGGGGGCGACGAAGGAGCCGGGCCTGTGCTGGAAGCTTCCGAAATCGATCACGGCGGCGAGGGCTGCCGGGAACGCCGCCGCAAGAAGGGCCGCCGTGTTCTCGGGGCTCTCGAAGGTGGTGCCAAAGAGCTTGTCGTGGGCCTGATGGGGAGCATCGTCGCTCCCGCCGCCGCTTCCGCCGTCCGGCTCGCTCCCGGAGTTCTCGTGATCGCTCATGCGGACCAATCCTCGGAGGAATCGCGAAGGATGTCAATCTCCGGCGGGGAGACCGAACCATTGGATCGCCGAACGAACAGGGTTGCCTTGCCGACCCAACCCTGTAACGCCATCGCCAGCTTGGCTAGCTCCGCGCCGGAACGCCCTCGAATCCGCCCCATCGGCCCATTTCGAGGCAGTGGCTGAAACTCGCGCCCTTGCCCCGAGGTGACGAGCGTCATCCACCCCCTACTTCCCCACCCCTTCCCTCTGCAAATCCCGCAGCACCCGCAGCCCTCCCCAGTCCGCCCCGCGCATCCGCCGGGCGCCCGTCTTCCGCTTCCCTCCGAAGCGCCTCCCCTTCGCCTTTTCCCGCTCGAAGAACCCAGCGACGCACTCCGCGTGCCCCAGCACCGAGCCGTCGCAGCAGTGGCGCACCCGATGCCGCAGGGCCTTCATGAATTGCGCGAGGCTGCCGCGCCGCTTCTCGTAGCAGTCAAGGATTTCTTTGTGCCGACGCTCTTCGCGCGCCGGCTGCGCCCGTTCCAGTTCTTGCCGCACCCCCTCGACGGTGTCCTCGTCGTAGAGCGGCGGAAGCACCGCCAGCAACCCCGCTTCGTCCAGCGGCGCAAGCGTTCCCCGGTACGGCAACTCCCGCAGCAGGTGGAAGTGGTTGACCATGATGCAATGGAGCCGCCGAGGTGGCGGCGGCGACATAGGCTGCCCGCCAGGGCAGCCCGGAGTGGCGACGGGCGAAGGCCCGTCGATCAATACGTGATCGCACTCACCCCCGAAAAGACCTCCTGGCTGCGGAGGATCTTGCGAAAGATTTCCTCGTCCTTCGGCTCAAGGGCCATGCGCCGGTCCGCGACACGGGGGACGAAATGGTAAAAAGACACCAAAAGGCGTTCTGTTCTCATGATTCTAACGTTCGTTGGTGGAATTGTAGGCGAAAACACATCGCAGTGATCGGTGGTTAATTGTTTTCTTCTTGTCACTTGAAATTGTCACTTGAAATTCTCAAAGAACAAGCGCGGAGCCCACACCTACTCAGTGATGAAAACCATCTTCACCACCCTGAGCCTCCGAACCAGCAACGTCGGCCCAGCCTTCGCCCAACTCCTCGAAGGCTCCAATCTGCCTCGCCCATCGCCGGGCTAATCAATTACATTTTTGGTGGAAAACTAGCGATGCATAAGTTTGATGACGATCAGCCGCGATACCAACGAAACTGCCACGAATCCCGTTATCAGGACTAGGCCACCACCTAAATCGCTCTGAATATTGATCTTTCGCCATGTCGCTGATGCAAAATACACAAAGGCAGCCAACAACGAAGTCAAACCCGATTCGACTAGGAACGGAACTAGTTTCATGGATTCCTACAATTCTCACAATCGCTCAAACAGGCCCAGCCAGCAGCTGCGGCAACAGCCCTGCACGCAGCCTGCGCAAGAAACGTCCAGACATTTCCCGTCGGAATCTTCCCGCACGCTGCTTGCGAAGTGCCAATGGATGCAAAACAACACGCAAGACAGGCTGCTTTTGAACAACAAGGTTTTCCTGCGCTACATGGGTTGAGATTCACGTCCACTCCGCCGCCAGAACCCCACATCGGG
>SLGN01000730.1 GCA_007123695.1 Verrucomicrobiales bacterium | reverse complement strand
TGATGCCGGGAACATAAATGCGGCATTTCTGCAAATGCAAGTCGTTTGCGTTTTTGAGCGCAGCGAAAACCGCCCCCCACCAAGTGCGAAGGAGTCACCGCAACAGAGCCGGAGCCCCGATTCGAGGGGCGAAACGAGACAGTCGAACCCTTTTTCCTTGCAAACTTGAGAAACGGTCCCATTCTCAATAGTTCTCCCGAGCATGCTCCATGAAACACCTTCCTCTCGCCGTGTCCCGACCGAAGATGTTGTTCGGCCAAGGTTTTGATGCGTCGCTCTGGGCGGTGGTGCTGGCACAGGGGCAGGCAACGGAGGGCGCATCGAGGGCGGGAGCGCTCTTGGCAACGCCGTCGCAGAGCGAGCTCGGCGTGCGTTCGGGTTCGAGCGAGTGGTTGCTGCGCCGCGGAGAGGTGCTGGTGGCGAGAGGTTTCGGAACGCTCGCGGCGGGAACAGGCGCAGCCGGCGCCGATGCGGGGCTGCTGGTGATCGGTTTCCAGCTACCCGTCCTCGCGTCGTTGCTCGAGCCGTTTCGCCCCGGCTTGCTCGAGCCGGTGCGCCGGTGCGTCTACGGGACCGATGGCCAGCTCGCCTCGATTCTCCCCCTGCGAACCCGCGGCCTGGACTTGGTCGCTTCGATGCTGCGGCCTCCGGTGGGTGGTGCGGCGCTGCCCTTTTGGTACGAGGGGCACATCAAGACGATGCTGGCCTCCGCTTGCTTCGGCGAGGCTCCGGCCGAAGCGCGCGAATTTTTCTGCTCGCGTCAGCGCCGACTCGCCGAGGAACGGATCAAAACGGCCAAAGGCCTCCTCGGCGAGCGGATCGACGAGACGCTGAATCTGCAGGAGCTGGCGGATGCGGCGGGCTGCAGCCCATCCTACCTGAGCCGGACCTTTTCCGCCGCCACGGGCCTGACCTTGTCGCAATACCACCGCAAGCTGCGCATCGAAAGAGCGGCCGAGCTGCTCGCGGCAGGTCGATGCAATGTCAGCGAAGCGGCGGTCGAGGTCGGCTACCAGAGTCTCAGCCATTTTTCCAAAGCCTTCCGCGAGGTCATGGGCTGCACGCCTTCGGCCTACGCCGCATGATGCCGCACGCCACATTCCACATGCTGGACGCTTGACCTCATAGGGAAAGGTCAGAAGCCCCCGACTCCTTCCTCGCAGAGGACCGTCCAAAACCGAACGAGATCCCCGTCTTCGGCGAGCAGTTGGAGCTGCGGTTCGCCATAGACGTTCCAAACCTGCAATCTGGAGAACCATGCCCCCTCGAGGTAGCAGCGCCGGATCTCGAGTTGGTGCAGCAGGCGCAGGTCGAGATGGCAGGCATGTTCGGCGGGACCATCGACGGCGACGAGGAAGGGGCCCATCTGCTTCAGGAGCGCGGGAGTGAAGCACGCCGCGAGATCGACGCATTGCGAGGCGATGCGAAAGTCGAGGCATAGCCCTTCTTCGACGGCATGCTGCAGCACGTGGAAGACAGGCAGCCTCTCGGGGTGGACGCAACGCCGCGCGGCCCTCCTCCGACAGCCATGGCTGATCGTGGCGGGTTGGGGCAGCGAGGCTTTCCAAGCGGCGACGCGGTACTCGTCGAGGACGCAGCCGGGCAGCCCGCCGACACTGTCGAGGATGGCGGCGGGTTGCTCGCTCGTCGGAAACTTGTGCAGCGAGAGGGCGCCGGGAAAGGGGGCGAACTCGAATTCGAGGACATCTCCGATCCGGTCGGTGCCATTAACGCCACCAGCGCCACCAGCCAGACCGGCGAGAACGCCGCGCAGCAGGTCGGCGGAAAAGGCGATCCCCGCGTCGGGGTCGCAAACCTGCTCGAGCCCCGGGAGCCGGATCGGGGAGAAGGCCGGGACGGTTCGGCCGAGCCCCGCGCCGCGAACCCGACCCTGGGCGTAAAACGGCCCCATGGCAGGCAGGCGGTCGAGGAGCGCGGCGGCGGAGTCGAAGCGGTAGACGAAGTCGTAGGAGTTGCGGTGGTTCATAGTCGTCGAACTCATGACGCAAGTTCGCGCGTTTCCGTCCTCCCGCTCGCGGTGCCTTGTCGCTCGCAAGCGCCTCCTTGCAATGAGGCAAGACGCCGCGCCGCCGCCGACACGGAGACGCGAGCATTCCCGCCGCGATGGGGAAATCTTGCGGCGATGACCTACACAAACTTCGACAGCCGCATCAAACGCCCCACCCACCGCCTGCCCGAGGCTCGCTACCTCTATCTGCGGGAACTCGAGCGGAAGGTGGTCGCCTCCCGACGCCGTCGGCGCGGGCTACCGGCCGAGCCGCTTCGCCTTCTCCCGGACGGTGAGCCGGGACAGCCCGAGCCGGACGGCGGCTTGTGAGATGTTCCCGCCGCTGCGGCGGAGCGCCTCGCCGAGCAGAACGGCCTCGACCTTTTCGAGGGCGCGGCGATGGGCCGGGCCTCCGCCCCGCTCGGCCTCGTCGAGGAGGCGGGCGCACCATTCCCCGAGGGTCTCGGCGGCATCCCCCGCCCCGCCGTCGGTCTCGGCGAGCAATTCCTCGACGAGGGCGCGGTCGATGGGATAGCCGCGCGAGCGCAGCAGGGCCTTGCGCACGAGGTTCTGGAGCTGGCGCACGTTCCCCGGCAGCCGCGCCGACTCGAGGCAGGAAAGCGCCCCCCTCGCCAGGGTCACGGGCGGCAGGCCCAGCTCGCGGGAGAGGCGCTTCAGGAAAAAGGAGGCGAGCAGCGGGATGTCGCCGGTGCGGTCGCGCAAGGGGGGCAGCTTGATAGTGGCGACGTTGAGCCGGTAGAAGAGATCCTCGCGGAAGGCGCCCTCGGCGATCATGCGCTCAAGGGGCCGGTGCGTCGCGGCGATGACGCGCACGTCCACGGCGATCTCCTCGCTGCCGCCGACTCTCTGGAAGCGCTTTTCCTGGAGCACGCGCAGCAGCTTGGCCTGGAGGGCGAGGTCGAGGTCGCCGATCTCGTCGAGGAAGAGGGTGGCCTGGTGGGCCTGCTCGAACTTCCCCACCCGGGTCGAGGTCGCCCCGGTGAAGGCGCCGCGCTCGTGGCCGAAGAGCTCGCTCTCGAGCAGGTTCTCGGGAATGGCGGCGCAGTTCACGGTGACGAAGGGCCGGTGGGCGCGGTGTCCGTGCTGGTAGAGGGCGCGCGCGACGAGTTCCTTGCCGGTGCCGGTCTCGCCCCGGATCAGCACGGTCACGGGCGTGGGCGAGAGCCGTCCGAGGGTCTTGTAGACGTCGAGCATGGCGCGGCTGCGGCCCACGAGGGTGTCGGATTCCTCGGCGAGCTCGTCGCCCGGATCGATGGCGACGGTTTCGGAGCCCTTGCGCGAGCAGGCCACCGCCTCGACGACGGCGCGGCGCAGCTCGGCGGGATCGAGCGGCTTGGCGAGGAAGTCGAAGGCCCCGGCCTTGACCGCCTCGATGGCGGCGCGGCTGCCGGTCGCCGCCGCCACGCCGATGAAAGGCAGGGCGGTCTCGTCGCGGCGCAGGGACTTGAGCCAGGCGAAGCCGTCGAAACGCTCTCCGGACAGATCGCAGACAACCGCGTCGAAGTCGCCGAGCGAACGGTCGGCGGCGCCCTCGGGCTCGGACACGGCGACGAAGCGAAGGTCCGAATCGGCGAAGGTGCTGCGGGCGAGGCGCGGAGTCTCGGGATCGCCATCGACGATCAGCACTCTGGATAGGGAAGCGGCGGCCATGCGCGGGTCGGACTGTTCGCCGATTTTCCGGCAACTGGTAAGGAATTTACCAGTTCGGAGTCCTTGTCCATGGTTTCTTCGAGAAAATGCGAAGCGAAACGGGCTGGAAAACGCCTCGGAACGCTCGTTTTGAGCTCTTTACGAAGAATGGCACACAAGTTGCTTTCTTCGCAGACCCCGGCAGGCAGTAACCATCCGACGAGAAAAACCATGAAAAAAATCGAAGCCATCATCAAGCCCTTCAAGCTCGAAGAAGTGAAAGAAGCCCTCACCGAAGTGGGCGTCCACGGAATGACCGTCAGCGAAGTCAAGGGCTTCGGTCGCCAGAAGGGCCACACCGAGATCTACCGCGGATCGGAATACACCGTCGATTTCCTTCCCAAGGTGAAGATCGAGATCGTGGCGGAGGATGGCGATGCCGCCACCATCGTGGATGCGATCGTGAAGGCCGCCTCCACCAACAAGATCGGCGACGGCAAGGTCTTTGTCTCCGCGATGGAGGACGCCGTACGCATCCGCACGGGAGAGCGGGGCGACGACGCCATCGCCGTGTCCGCCGAGTGATCGGCAAGGCCCGCCCGGACTCCGCAAAAGGCCCGGAACCGCGACGCGGGTCCGGGCCTTTTTTTTTGCGTGCCGCGGCGTTTCGATCAGTCCACCGGCAGCCACTGCACCGCGTCGACGACGACGTATCCTTCGCTGTCCTCGTTCGTGACGGTGACCGTGGCCGTGGCGGCGGCTTCGAATTCCACCGTGGCGAGGTGGTGGAAGAGCCCGTCGGAGGGCGCCCGGGTCTGGTCGACGGTGACGACGACGCCGTCGGGTCCGCCGACGATGACCTGGACCGCCT
>SLGN01000597.1 GCA_007123695.1 Verrucomicrobiales bacterium | reverse complement strand
AGTAATCATGTATTTTCATGCCGGAGGTGATTCCTCGGGCAGCAACCCCCGGATTCGGACAACCCAAGAACGAACATGGCAGACGAAGAAGCACCTGAACTGATGACCGTCAAAGAAACCGCGGAGTATCTGCGGATTCCACTGCCGACGGTCTACTATCTCGTCCAGAGGGGCCAGTTGCCTGCCATCCAGATCGGCGGGCGCTGGCGCATCAAGCGGAGCCTGCTCGACCGCGACATTCTCAAGACGGACGAGGGCGGCCAGCCCACCGTTCTCGTCGTCGATGACGACCCCTCGCTGCAGACCCTCTTCAAGCAGTTCCTCAAGAAAGCCGGCTTCGGCCGAATCGTCGTGGGTACCGGAGCCGAGGCGCTCACCTACGCCGAGAAACAGCGCTTCGATCTCGTCTTCCTCGACCTCAAGCTACCCGACATTCCGGGCGACGAACTCTATGGGAAGCTCAAGAAAATCCATCCCGACCTGCCCATCGTGATCATCACGGGCTATCCCGACAGCGAGATCCTCACCAAGATTCTCGCAAGCGGACCGGTCACGGTCATCCAGAAGCCGATCGAATACGAGAAGCTCAACCGGGCCGTGAAGATTCTCGGGCACAAGGGAGCCGACGCCGCCTGACGGACCCGGCCCAACCCCTTCGATCCCCTCCGCCGAGATCCCAAAGCGAAAAACCTCCTCGGTCCCGAGGAGGTTTTTTGTTTCAAAAAAGACGAGGGGCACCGATTCCGGCACCCCTCGCGCTGCGGTTCTTGTGGGGCTCTGCCCCGTCGGACCGGTGAACCTACTTCAGTGGAAAGTCTGGGTCCAGGTGCGGGAGGTTCCGTTGGAGAAGTAGTCCACGTAGGTGACCACGGTGACGGGCTGGTTGAAGGGGCGGCCGCAGCGGAGGTAGCTCGTGCGGAAGTGGGTGCGCCGGGCGACCTCCACGGTGCGGATGCGGTGGACCGGTCCGCAGTGCCCTCCCCTCCAGCCGCGCCGGGGAAGCGGAGCCGCGTGGCCCCAGCCATGGCCGGGATGGGGGCCGAATCCGGGGCCGAAGTGCCCCCGCGAAAAGCGGTGGCCGGCTTCGGCAGTTTCGAGGGTGACCGCCGAGGCGAGCGCGGCGACGGCGACGGCGAGGAGGAGGCGGACTTTCATTGGTGTGTTTGGGTTGGGGTTGTCTTCTGCTTGCTGGGCGCCGCAGCCCGGAGACCGGATCCTGCGGAGCTGCGGATACGACGAACCGACCTTCCCGCCTATGCGCGAAAAACGACGCCCGCGGGCGCAGTGCTGTCCAGGAGGCTGTCCAACACCCTCGACATCGCACTCTGACTGGAGACAGTCAACTAGGCGATCCGGGCCGACGTTGTTCAACGCCGTCCACACCTCGCGCATCTGGCGCGAACACCGGGGCACGTGATGCGCCTGGATTCAATCACGCTTGGCTCAGCGTGGCGACGACATCTTCTCTTCGCAGCGTCGGCAGAGACCGCTGGCAACCAGCGGCAGCTAGCGTCGGCATTGAGCAAGTCAGAGAGGTCTTGAAAGCATGCCGCGAGGAAATTGCCCCTGCCGAGGCCGCATAGACCGATGCGTATTCTCCTTGCCAATAGTCAATGCTCCAAACCATCGAGGATTTTTCGTTTCGGGGTTTTCAACAGGCTCTCCTAAGGCCCCCCCTCATCAACCTGAACACCCTCGAACCCAACGCCGCCGCCACCGACCTCATCGACATCGGCCAACGCCTCGGCTTCCAGATTACCGCCAATGCCACCACCGAAAACAATCCAACAGGAAGCGGAGTCGGAAACGGAGTCGCGGAACCAATTCCAAATATGGCTGAGTTCGAGGTCCTCTGTCGGCCGGCGCACAACGAACGGCCACCCGGTCGGGGAGCAATCGGGCGCTGCGGCACGCCGCCTGCTTGCGGCTTCGCCGGTCGAAGGGCGGAGGCACCCGCTGGCGTCGCGCCTCCGCTCGAACGCCCTGGTTCGGACCGCAATCGCTGGCCTTCCGGCCTTTCCTTGGCGGCGCGTTGCACATCAAAGTGTTGTAGGTGACGCGAAGTCGTCTAACGACGCTGGAAGATCATCTCCACGGTGCGCGAGTCCGCGCTGATCGTCGGCCGCGTCTGGCCCGCCGCGATGGACGAGGCCGACCTGACCACGCCCCTGGAAGGCCACGGCCAAGAAACAGAGACCCCGTCGCTCAGCCGTGTTCCAGCTCCTCCCGGCCCTGCTCCCAGACAGGCCGCGCCCCGCAATGGTTCGCTGAGGGTGGTTCGGTAGAGGGTCTCACTCTTTACGGGATGGGGACTGATGTCGATGTTCTTCGATTGGGTGGGGTGCTGTCTGTGTCCAATACGAAGCCGCTCGGGCGATGGTCGATGCTCCCGATTCGAACTGCACAGGGTTGGGCTGGTCAGGCAACCCTGTTTGTTCGGCGTTCCCGCCGGATATTGACCCCCTTTTGGATTCCTCGGTGGATCGGGCAATACCGGCGATCGCGGGAACTCGGGAACCGGTCCGGATGCCGAGCGCGACGGTACAAAAAGGATCAGACCGAGGCAGATGCCGCCGCGTCCGCCGCGAAGTTCTCCATCAGGCGCAGACCCGCTTCCTGGCTGCGTTCGGGGTGGAACTGGCAGGCGAAGAGCCGACCACGCGATACGCTCGAGGCGAAGGCGCCGCCGTAGTCGGTGGTCGAGGCGACGATGGCTCCGTCGGTCGGCACGGGGTGGAAGGAATGGACGAAATAGAGATAGAGCGGGTCGGGGGCTCCGTCCCAGATCGCGAGCGAGCGGTCGGTGGGACCGACGAGATTCCAGCCCATGTGCGGGATCTTGAGCCCGGAGCCTTCGGAAAAGCGGACGACCTCGCCGCCAAAGACGCCGAGCCCGGCGGCCCCGGGGCTCTCGGCGGAACGCTCGAAGAGGACTTGGTAGCCGAGGCAGATGCCGAAGTAGGGAAGGTCGGCGGCGATCCACTCGAGGAGCGGTTGGCGGAGTCCGCGCCGATCGAGTTCGGCGACGCAGTCGCCGAAGGCGCCGACGCCGGGGAAGACGAGGCGGTCGATTTCCTCCAGATCCGCCGGCGAGGTCACGAGCCGGGCTTCGTGCCCGAGGTGGCTCAGCACGTTGAGGACGTTGCGGAGGTTGCCGCCTCCGTAGTCGATGACGCCGACGCTGCCTGCCATGGGTTCGGTGGGGGGAGGGGAAGCTCAGAGCACTTCCTTGGTGCTGGGGACCGAGCCGGCGATGCGGGGATCGACCCGCGAGGCTTCGTCGAGGGTGCGGGCGAGCCCTTTGAAGACGCCCTCCGCCATGTGGTGGGGGTCGCGTCCCCGGAGGACTTCGACGTGGAGGTTGGCGAGGGCGTTGAAGGCGAAGGCGCGCAGGAATTCCTCGACGAGGGAGAAGTTGAACTTGTCGCCGATGTGGGGCACCCCGTCCGGCGCCCGGTAGTCGACGAAGGGCCGCCCGCCGAGATCGACGGCGACGAGCACGAGCGCCTCGTCCATGGGGAAATGGCCCGAGCCGTAGCGGAAGATGCCGCGCTTTTCGCCGAGGGCGGCGGCGAAGGCCTGGCCGAGGACGATGCCGGTGTCCTCGACGGTGTGGTGGTAGTCGATCTCGATGTCGCCCTTGGCCTCGACCGAGAGATCGAAGCGCCCGTGCTTCGCGAGCAGGTTCAGCATGTGGTCGAGGAAGGGCACGCCGGTATCGACGGAGGCGTCGCCGGCGCCGTCGATGTCGAGCGCGAGCCGGATCTCGGTCTCGCCGGTCTTGCGGTGGATGCTGTGCTTTCGGATGTCCGCCATTGCGATGGGTGCGGTTTTGGGAATGACTTCGCCGCCGGGAACATCTACCTTACCCCCGGCCGCGACAACCGCTTATTCGGCGGCAGGTCCTTTCCCCGCCTGCGGGTGCGGCCGGCCGTTTTTGGCAATGAAGATGCCCCGCCAGACCGAGACCGCCGGATACCGCCTCTTTCTCGATGCGGAGGGCGCCCCCGTGCCGCTCGCTCCGCTGCGGCGCGGCGAGCGGGTCTGGCTCGCCGTCGACTGCGGGCGCTGGTCGCTGGCGAGAATCCATCTCCACGAGGGGATGGCGGCCTCGCCCGAAGTCCTCGCGGCCTTCGAGGAGGAAATGCCCCTGGCCGCGTCGCTGCGTCGCGGGCGGGTCTCCGCTCCCCGCGTATGGGGGCGCGAGGGCGACGATCTTTTCCACGTCGGCGCGATGCTCGACGGCGAGCCTCTCGTCGGTTACCTAGCACGGTGCGGAGCGGTGCCGCCTGCGGCGGCGGCCGACTGGGTGCTCGCCCTGACCGATCTTTTCGCCCCCGGCGGCGAAGGCGAAGGCGGCGTGCGGCTCCCCGCGAGCCTGGAGAGCCTCACGGCGCGGAATTTCGAAGTGGCGGTCGATGCACGCGGCAGGACGGGGTTGCATCTCGTCTCCTTCCCCGCGTGGGCGGAGCCGCGCCCGGCGGAGGGCGCTCCGGGGCGTGTCCGGGCGCTGGCCCGGCTCTTCCGCGATCT
>SLGN01000646.1 GCA_007123695.1 Verrucomicrobiales bacterium | reverse complement strand
TCGCCGGTCTTGAGCATCGAGGAGAAGGCGGCGAAATAATGCGCGGCCCCCTCCCCTTCCCACCCGAGCACGCTCGCGAGGTCGCCGGGCGGCAGCCGGTCGCGGCGGCGCAAGCGCTCCGCCAGCGCCTTCACCGCAGCCTCGCGTGCGGGGCCGCTGCCGTTGCGCAGCAGCAAGGCGCGTTGGTTCGCCAGCTTGGCCCGCACCGCCCCGGTCGCGAAACGCAGGCAGCGCTGAGGATCGGCGGCGGCGGCATACTGAGCCGAGCGGGCGTAGGCGTTCTCGATGCCGACGCCGTGGCTGAGCCCGTGGAACCAGCCTCCGGTCGAAAAATGGACCACGGGGATCGCCTTCTCCATCAGCAGGTGCAGGGCCTGCGCCGAGACCTGCACGTTGCCGAGCAGGATCACCTGGCTGACCTCGATCAGTCTCGCCCCGCCGACCGTCTCCCCTTGCTTGGTGACCGTGAGCCGTTCGCCGCTCTTGCCGACCTTGGCTCCCTGCTCCTGCACGTAGAAAGGCATCGCCCGATCGCGAGCGGGATAGAGGCGGCGCACGTCGGGGCCGGCGTCGCCTGCGCGGTTCTTGGTGCTTGGTTCTTGGTTCTTTGTTTCAGGAGCGTGGTCGTCGGACGACTGCGAGCGCACAGGTGTGATTTCTACTGCTTCGTCCGATGGCTGCTCGAAAGCTTGGGCGGCTTCGCGTCGCAAGGCGTTGGTCTCGTCGGGCAGGCAAATGCCGCAGAGCGAGCAGCCCCAGCATTTGGGGCTGTCCTCCAGCGGCGGCGGCATGGTCTCGGCGCTGCGGGCGGCCCGGGCGGCGGCGATCACGGCGCGGGTCTCGGTCTCCAACGCTTCGGTGAACTCGACCCGCACCCGCGAGCGGCTTCCGGCGAAGTAGAGGTAGCCATGCCCGCTGCGGTAGCCGTGGGCGCGCAGCAGCAGGCCCTGGGCCATCAGCTGGACGCGCTCGGGCGGGTAGCTGCGCTCGGGGGTGTTGGGCACACGGCTCTTCTTGGTCTCGACGGGGATGGCCTCGCCCCCCTCGGGATCGGCGGAGACGAGGTCGAGCTTGCCGAGCAGCCCCAGCTCGTCGCTGCCGAGAGAGACGCTGCGGGCGATCTCGGGCGGCGGATCGTCGTCCTCCACGGCCTCCTCGCCCGATTTGCGGCGCTTGCGCGTTCTACCGTTCGCCAACTCCACGGCCTCGCCCTCCTCGCTGCCGTCGCTCAGTCGAGCCTCGGGCAGGAGGTGGTCGATGCGGTCGACGCGCCGGTGGACGTCCTGGCCCTCAAGAGTGTGCTCGTTCTCCTCCCAGCGGCCCTGGACGTACATCAGATGGAAAAGCCGCGGGCAGAAGGTGTAGCGGTTCACCATATCGACGGTGATCCAATCTTCGGGCAAGGTGCTGGAGACGGCGACGGACATTCGGGAGGCTGCAGGCTGTAGGCTGTAGGGCGCTCTTGACTATGGTCGTGACTATGGTTAGTTTCCGGGAATGACGACGGTTTCGAAGGGGAAGCTCAAGGCGCGGATGCTTGAGTATTTTCGGGAAGTGGAGCGCACCGGCGAGCCCTTGATCGTAACCGACCACGGGCGCGAGGTGCTGGAGGTGCGGTCGCTGGCGCCGCCGAAGATCGTCACCGCGGCGGAGGCTCTCGCTCTATACCGGGCGGGAACACACCCGCAGCCCGAGGTTTCCGAGGAGGAATTGATGGAGCCGCTGCCGGTCGATGACTGGGAGGTCTTGCGCGACGACGACCGAAACCCATGGTGATCGACACCCATGCCCTCTATTGGTGGCTCGATGGATTTCCGCGGCTCTCGAAAGCAGCCGAGGAGATCTTCGAACAGGCACCTGCCGCCGATGCCTCCCTCTTCGTCTCGCCGGTGACTTTCTGGGAGCTGGCCGACAAAGAGAGGCGAGGAAGATTCGCATCGAGGCGCCCCCTTCGCGAATGGCCCGACCTGCTCGCTAAGATCCCGTGGATCGAGGTCGTGGACACCGATTCGGTAATCTGGCTCGCCGCCGCCGGTTTCGAATGGGCGCACCGCGATCCCGCCGACCGCATCATCGCCGCCACCGCCCTCACCCGCGGGGTGCCCGTGCTGACGAAGGACCGAGTGTTTCATCTTGAAGGCTGTCCGGTCGAAGCGGTATGGTGACTGGAGTGGGTCATGGGTCATGGCAGACAGTTCACAGTTCAGACGTTGGCGCAAAAAAGTGGCACGGGCATCCTGCCCGTGGACCGCAGCTGGCACTCCGAAAACCGAAGAAGAAGACTGGCTCTCGAAGCTCGAAAATTCATAGCGATTCGCGTTTCCTCTATTTTTCGGTCCTCAAAGACAGGCTCATTGGCTGGAAGCCAATGCCACATCGCTTCGCGCGATCCTCTCGCTTCTAGTTTTTGCGCTCACGTCAGTTCATGGTTCATGGTTCATGGTTCACGCGCCGCAGGCGCTTGACGCACCTGACCATCTTAGCTAACTTGGCCTTATGCAGGTGACCATTCATGAGGCGAAGACGCAGCTTTCGCGGCTGATCGCGGCGGTGGAGCGGGGCGAGGAAGTCGTCATCGCGCGGCGGGACACGCCGGTGGTGCGGATGGTAGCGGTCGAGAAAGAGCGGCCGAAGCGGCGGATGGGGTTTCTGTCCCACCTCCCCTTCCAACTCGACGGCTTCTTCGACCCGGAGCTAGAGGCGGAGATCGTGGCCGACTTTGAGGAAGCAAGCCGAGCCGATCCGATCCCGACTGATTCTGTGCTCGTGCGCGAAACTACGGGGTGCGGCGAGTTTGGTGAGTTCTGAGTTCTGATTTCTGAGTTCTGAGGTCGGGCAGAGGGCAGAGGGCAGAGGCAGTTCACGCGCCGCAGGCGCTTGACGAACCTGGCCATCTTAGCTAGCTTGGCCATATGCAGGTGACCATTCATGAGGCGAAGACGCAGCTTTCGCGGCTGATTGCGGCGGTGGAGCGGGGCGAGGAAGTCGTCATCGCGCGGCGCGACACGCCGGTGGTGCGGCTCGTCCCTGCGGAGAAGGAGAGGCCAAAGCGCAAGATCGGCTTTCTCGCGGGAATGATGCCACTGGAGGTGGTGGACCGTCTGACCTCGGATCCGTCACTGGATGCGGAAATCGAGCGCGACTTCTTGGACAGCCTTGAATCCCCTGACCCGTGAAGGCTTTTCTTCTCGATACCAACGCCCTTCTGCAGTTCGCCTATCACCCGGCCCGCCTCACCACCCCTGCCATCACGGCTTTCGAGGGAGCGTCCTCCTTGCGTTTTTCGGTCATCAACCTTTGGGAAATCGGCTTGAAGCTTTCCTCCGGTGGATTTCGCGATTTGACCGTTCCCGACGACTGGGACGAGACTCTGACCGCAAGCCTGGCCGAACAAGGCATCGCCGAACTGCCCATCCTTCCGCGCCATTGCCGCCGGGTCCAAGATCTTCCGTTCCATCACAAGGATCCCTTCGACCGGATGCTCGTCGCCCAAGCGCTCGTCGAAGGGCTCGACGTCATCGGCTCCGACGCGCAGTTCGACGCCTACGGGGTTCGGCGGGTTTGGTGAGGGCGGGGTCATGGGCGTAACCAAAAGACGAAGGTTTATCCAGGTGAAGCCGAAGAAAAATAATCATTCTTCCCGTCGGGCTGAAACTTCCGACACCGCCAAACTCGATGAATGCCGAACGCAGCCAGCGTCCGTGGTTCTGGCTTGGCGTGGCAGAACGGATGGATCACGAGGGCGCGAACTTCGTCGATCGCAAGCGCTTCACTCCATACCGGCCATGCGAATTCGTTTATCTGGTTTGCCCTTTTGAAACCTGCCGTTTCCCGTCCACGTTTGGAATCGACCACTGGAAAGAACGAAGTGCCGAACAGAGCCAGGATATTTAGTCCGATACAATCATGATGCTTGTTGTTTTTCGGATCTGTAGCCACGTAGGCGGCGGGTTGATACTCAGCCGGATGCCAACGAGAAGTGTTACTGACCTCGCGCTTAGCGCCGGAACCGTTAAGGTCTAAGTGGAGATCGATGGGACGCTTCGTATCGGTCAATAGGTCGTCGACTCCCTTAAGAACGGACCGGTTCGCCGATTCGATGATCAATTCAGACCTACGTCCAGCCCCATCATGGCTCAACTGGCTGGCTAGCCCGCAGTAAAAGCGAGATAATCTCGGAATTGAACTCTCCATCAATCCACGAAGCGCCTCGGATGGAATCGCCTCCACCTTACCCAAGCTAAATGGATTCGGATTCAAGTTCCTCCATCCGCGGATCGCTTCAAGAATCTGGGATGCCCAATTCTCTGGAAGTTGCGCTGACGAATGCAGAATTGGGTGTCCCGACAATTCGTTCCACGAGAGTCGAGGACGATACTCGGAAAAGATCGCGGACGCCCAATCTAAGAGGCCGAGTGCTGCAAGAAAGTCCCGAAGAATATCCTCACGGATTCCTTTAAGCGATAAGGTTGAAGATTCGTCTCTCATGGTTGTTTAGGTGACGCGCTCTCTGCTTGGTCCGCCAGACGGAGAAGGGATTCT
>SLGN01000112.1 GCA_007123695.1 Verrucomicrobiales bacterium | reverse complement strand
TCGCCCTTCTTGAGCGCGAAGCCCAGACCAGCTTCCAGAATGTGATCTTCGGCCGAGATGTCGTGCCCGAAATGCCGGAAACCCTTTTCCAGTCGGCAGTTGTCCATCATATGCAGCCCGCTCAGCTTCGCATCCATGTCGCGGCCAGCGTCGCGTATAACCTCGAAGACATGGGCGGCCATGTCCGTGGAAACGTAAATCTCCCATCCAAGCTCGCCCACATAGGTGACGCGATGGGCGCGGGCGATGGCCATGCCGATCTCGATATCCTGCCAGGTCCCGAACGGATTCACCGCATTCGAGAAGTCATTGGGCGAGACCCGCTGCAGCAGCGCGCGGCTGTTTGGCCCCATGACGCAGATCACGGCCTCGGCGGCGGTCATGTCGGTCAGGGTCACGCGACGCTCGCCCAGATGGCGGCGCATCCATGCCTGGTCAGCCTGACGCGTCGCCGCCGGAGTGACAACCAAGTAGGCATCTTCAGCCAGCCGGTTGATCGTGACATCGGCCTCGATACCCGCACGGCTGTTCAAGAACTGGCTGTAGACAATCTTGCCCACTGGCACTGACAGATCGCTGCCAGAGATGTGGTTCAGAAAGGCTTCGGCCTCGGGGCCCTCGACCCTGATCTTGCCGAAAGACGACATATCGTAGATCCCGACATTCTCGCGGATGGCCTTGTGTTCACGCGCTGCATTGTCGAACCAGTTCTGTCGTTTCCATGAATATGCGTATTCGGCTTTCTGCCCGGGCTCGGCAAACCAGTTGGCACGTTCCCAACCGGCCATTTCACCCATCACCGCGCCCTCGGCCTTCAACGCTTCGTGCAGGGGAGAACGACGGATGCCGCGTGCTGTGGCCTTCTGGCGATAGGGGAAATGGTCGGCATAAAGCAGGCCCAGCGTTTCCTTGGACCGCTCGAATAGGTAATGTTTGTTTCCTTGAAACGGCTGCATCCGCGCGATATCGACATCGCCCAGATCGAACGGCTTTTCGCCGGTATCCATCCAGGCAGCCAGCGCGCTGCCCGCGCCACCTGCGGACTGGATGCCGATGGAATTGAAGCCCGCCGCGACCCAGACATTGTCCATCTCGGGCGCAAGCCCAAGGTGATAGGCGTCATCGGGGGTAAAGCTTTCAGGCCCGTTGAAGAACGTATGAATCCCGGTTTCCGCAAGGATCGGCAGGCGATTCACGGCCATCTCCAGGATCGGCTCAAAATGGTCGAAATCCTCGGGTAGCTGGTCGAATTCGAAATCAGCAGAGATACCCTCCATCCCCCACGGCTTTGCGACAGGCTCGAATGCGCCCAGAAGGATCTTGCCCGCGTCTTCCTTGTAATAGGCGCATTCCTCTGGCACGCGCAGCACGGGCAGTTGCTGCAAGCCCGGCACAGTGTCGGTGACAATGTAGAAGTGCTCGCAGGCATGCAACGGCACATTGATACCCATATTGCGCCCGACCTCATGGCCCCACATGCCCGAACAGTTAACGACATGCTCGCAGTCGATCACGCCGGTTGCATCCGCCGTTTCCCAGAAAACGCCAGCAATGCGGCGGCCTTCGCTGCGAAAAGCCGAGACCCTGGAGCGTTCCAGAACCTGCGCTCCACGCTGTTTCGCGCCCTTGGCCAGCGCCAGTGCGATGTTTGCGGGGTCGCCTTGCCCGTCCTTGTCAAGATAGACGGCGGCTTTCACGCCGTCGATATTCAGATGTGGATATCGGGTCTGAAGTTCCGAGGGACTGATCTCCTCGACCTCGACGCCGAAAGCGCGGGCCATGGATGCCTGACGCAGGATCTCCTCCCGCCGTTCATCCGAGAGCGCAACAGTGATCGAGCCGTTGCGGCGGAACCCCGTTGCCACGCCGGTTTCCTGTTCAAGGCTGCCATAGAGTTCCTGACTGTATTTCGCCAGACGGGTCATGTTTTGCGAGGCTCGCAGCTGCGCGATAAGACCGGCTGCGTGCCAGGTCGTCCCGGATGTCAACTGCTTGCGTTCCAAAAGGACCACATCTTTCCAGCCCAACTTCGTCAGATGATAGGCGACCGAGCAGCCGATCACCCCGCCGCCAACGATGACAACGCGCGCTTTTTCAGGGGGAAGTGCCATTCTTTTGTCCTCTCAAGCGCGGATGCGGCTATTGTCGGCGTCCCAAAGGCAGGCGTTTTCCTGAACCACAGCCTTCAGCCGCTGGCCGTACACTTCGACTTCCAATTCTGTCCCTGGTTTCGCGGCATCCGTCGCCACCATCGCCATCGCAATGGCTTTCTCAGTGCGATATCCATAGGCTGCGGACAAAACCTCGCCCACGCGCGTGCCCTCATGGAACGCGGCGGCCATGTACGGCGCATCTTGCTGGCCTGGATCAACCACCAGCATGACAAGGCAGCGTGCCGGCGCGTTTTCGGCCTGCAGCGCGGCCTTGCCGGGGAAATCCTGCGGCTTGTCCAATTTAACGAAACGTCCGAGCCCGGTTTCCATCAGCGTGTAATCCGAGGATAGATCGCCCTTCCAGGTCAGATAGCCCTTCTCGATCCGCATAGAGTTCAGCGCATACATCCCGAAGGGCACAGCACCTGCGTCGCGGATCGCGCTATAGATCGCGGCAGCGTCCGCGACGGCGGCGTGAAGTTCCCATCCCAGCTCGCCCGCAAAGGACACGCGCGCCAGCATGGCGGGCTTTCCCGCGACCTTTGCCTGCTGATGCGACAGCCAACCGAGCGACAGATCCGCATCCGAGATCGATGCCAGCAACTCGCGCGACTTTGGCCCGGTGACCAGCATCGCGGTTACATCAGCGCTGCGGTCGGTCAGGGTCAAACCGGCCGGCAGCTTGCGCGACAGCAGTTCGTAATCGTGCCATTGTGCGGCAGCGGCGGTTATCAGGGTAAATTCGTCCTCGGCGTGGCGAATGCAGGACATCTCTGTCAGCACACGGCCGCGGCTGTCGGGGAAATAGATCAGGTTCATGCGCCCGACCTTGGGCAGGCCGCCCGCGATCATGCCACGCAACCACTCCGGCGCCCTCGCGCCTGACAGTGCAAAGCGCGAGAAGCCGCACAGATCAATCACGCCGACGCCGTTGCAAACAGCATCAACCTCCGCACGGATGCGGGGTTCCCACGGGCCCTGGCGATCCCAGGTTTGGGTCGCTTCCTCTGAAATGTCGTCACCCGCCTTTGCGAACCAGTTGGCCCGCTCCCAGCCGTTATAGGCCCCCATCTGCCCACCATCCGCGACCAGACGATCATGGTTCGGGGACAATTTGCGATTGCGCTCGGCTAGCCATTCGTGATGCGGGAAATGCATCGCGTATTCATGGCCATAGGTCTCCATCGCTTTGCCGGTGCAATAGGCGTCATCGGCATGGGCGGTGAACCGGCGCGGATCGACCGACCACATGTCCCACTCGGTATGACCATGCATGACCCATTCCGCCAGGACCTTGCCCGCACCGCCACCCTGCGCGATCCCGAAGGTGAAGCTATGCGCCTCGAAAGCGTTCGGCACCCCCGGCATAGGTCCGATCATCGGCAAGCCGTCCGGTGCGTAGGGGATCGGGCCGTTGATATTGCGCTGAACGCCCTGCGTTCCAAGCAACGGCACGCGGGCCATCGCGTCTTCGATATACCATTCCAGTCGGTCCAGATCGTCCGGATAAAGCTGGAAACTAAAATCGGCAGGCATTTCCAGACCAGAGGCCCAGCCGAGCTTGCAGTTGCGCTCATAAGGTCCAAGGTTCAGCGAATGCGTGTCCTGCCGTAGGTAATAAGAGCTGTCCACATCGCGCAGCATGGGCAGCTTGTGCCCATGTTCCGCGGTCCAGGCTGCGATTTCGGGGATCGCTTCTGTCAGAAAATACTGATGGCTCATCACCGCCATGGGCACAGGGCGGCCGCCATAGGGCAGAAACCATTCACCGACGCGGGCGGCATAATAGCCTGCCGCGTTTACCACATATTCGCAGCGGATATCGCCCTTTTCTGTGTGGACGATCCACTCGCCGTTTTCCCAGCGGATTCCGGTCGCCGGTGTGAAGCGCAGGATCGTCGCCCCGTGCGCCCGCGCGCCCTTGGCAAGCGCCTGCGTAACCTGGCTGGGGTCTATATCGCCATCGAGCGGGTCCCAAAGCCCGCCTTCCAGATCATGCGTTTCCATGAAGGGAAAATGCTGCTGAAGCTGTTCGGGGGTACAAATGTCCATTGTCAGGCCCATATGGGCGGCCATCCCGCGAACGCGCTCGAATTCCATCATACGCTCATGGCTATGGGCCAGACGGACTGCGCCGGTGACGTGATAGTTGATTGGGTAGTCCACTTTCTCGGCAAGATTGCGATACATTGCCAGCCCGTAGCGCTGCATATTCATCACGCCGTAATTCGGCGCGAAGTTCGGACAATTCCCCGCCGCATGCCAGGTGGAGCCTGACGTCAGCTCGTTCTTTTCCAGAAGGACGCAATCCTGCCAGCCTTCTTTTGCAAGGTGATACAGCGCCGAAACGCCGACCACACCACCACCGATAATGACCACGCGCGATGTTG
>SLGN01000246.1 GCA_007123695.1 Verrucomicrobiales bacterium | reverse complement strand
TCCGCGAGGGCGGGGCGCTGGAAACGGTGCGCGAGGGGGAGACGGGGGTGTTCTTCGACGAGCCGACGCCAGCCGCCTTGGCCGGTTCCTTGGACCGTTGCGAGGCGGTGGTCTGGGATGCGCAGGCAATCCGGAGCCATGCCGAGCGGTTTTCCAAGGAGCGATTCCTCAGGGAGACGCGGCAGGTGCTGCTTGCGGCGCTGCGTGGGGAGCCAGCGGAGCGGGTGGAGGCGCAGTTGGCGGCGGCGAGGGGGTGATGGTGCCGCTTTCCTGGCCGGCGTAGCGGCCTGCGGACCGGTCGAGAAAGTCGCGGGCCGGGCCGACTTCGGTGTAGAACAGGGCCGAGGCATTGATGCCCCGGGAGCGGTTCTGGGTCCAGACTTGGCCGAAGGGGCCTCCGGCATGGCCGACGGCGGCGTCGAGCAGGGCGACGGCAGAGCCGAGCGCGACGATCCCGGCGGCGAGGCGGGCCCATTTGCGGAGGCCGGGGGAGCGAATCATGGCCGGGGAAAAAGGATGCCGCCAAAGGCCAGCCAGGCGACGAGCAGGGTAAGGAGGATGTTGAAGGTCTGGCCGACGAGGTAGAGGACGACGGGTTTGCCGCCGACGAGCTGATGGGCCATCTCTCGGAAGTTCGACTCGAGGCCGATGGCGACGAATGCGAGGCAGAAGAGCCAGGCGCGGAGAGCCTTGCTGACGTCGAGGATTTCCCCGGTGCGGGCTTCGCCGAGGACCGGATGGACGAAGAAGCTGAAGACGAGCGAGGCGAGGACGAAGCCGAGGATGAACTTGGGGAAGCGGTACCAGACCTCCATGAGGCCGGGGCGCGGGCCGGAGGGATCGTGCTCGATCCGCGCGACCCAGAAGAGCGCGACGAAGAAGGCGACGACTCCGATGAGGATGTTCTGGACCATCTTGATGACGGCGGCGACGCGCTCGGCCTCTTCTCCAAGGATGGCGCCGGCGGCGACGACGGCGCCGGTGGAGTCGATGGTGCCGCCGAGCCAGGCCCCGGCCACCGCCGCATCGAGTCCGATGGCCTTGGCGACGACCGGCATGGCCACCATCATGACGGTGGTGAAGACCATCGTCATGCCGATGGCGAGGGTCAGCTCCTCCTTTTTGGCGCGGCAGGCCGCCGCCGTCGCGATGGCGGCGGAGACTCCGCAGACCGAGGTGGAGACGGCGACGACGATGGTGAGGGCTTTGGAAGGCATCTTCAGCCAGCGGGTGCCGAACAACCACATGAAGACGATGACCGTGGGCGTGACGACCCAGGCGACGAGAAGCCCCGGCGGGCCGAGGCGGGTGATTTCGGAAAAGAGGATCTCCGCCCCGAGCAGCACAAGCCCGGTCTTGACGTAGAGTTCCGGCTTCGCGGCGGCTTTGAGCCAGGCGGGCGTGCCGACGGTGTTGGCGACGAGCATGCCCAGGAGGAGTGCCCAGAGCACATACTCCAGCCCGACGGCCTTGACCGAGCTTTGCGCCGCGACGGCGAAGGAGACGAGGGCGAGGAGAAACACGACGACGAAGCCTGCGGCGAAAGGCTTGGCCTCGCGTCCCATCAGGAACACGCCGATCTGGAAGAGCGCCCCGAGGCCGAGCCCGAGGAGGAGGAGCGCGCGGGGCGAGGCGGCGCGGAAGGCGTCGAGGGGCGCCGAGGTCCAGCTCTTCAGGCTGGGCACGCCGTGGAGGATTCCGAGGATGGCGCCTCCGAGGAGGATCGCGGCGATCCAGACCGCCCAATAGTCTTCGGCCTTCCAGAGCTTGGCGATTTCTTTGTTCATCGTGGAGAGGGGATGGGCGGTGGTGGAGGGTGCGACGGAGAGTGGAACCGGAAATGGGGCCGGGGTCAACGGGCGAGGTATGGCGCGTTTCTCGTCCGGCGTCGGTGGAGGCACCCGCCCGGCGAAGCGTGGAGCAGTCTTCCCGGGGAGCGCGCCGGGGCCCCTCCTACCTCCGCTCCAGCGTCGCGACGCATTCGAGATGGCGGGTCTGGGGAAAGAGGTCGAAGGGCTGGAGCCGGACGAGCCGGTAGCTGCCATCGAGCCGGGCGAGGTCGCGTATCTGGGTGGCCGGATCGCAACTGACGTAGACGATGCGGGCGGGTCCGAAAGCGAGGAGCTGGTCGAGGAATTCCTCGCTGCTGCCTTTGCGGGGCGGGTCGATGACGACGGCGGTGCGGTCCGGGGGGAAGGCGACGTCCTCGAAGATGGCGGAGGCGTCGCCGTGGACGAAGCGGCAGTTGGCGACGCCGTTGCGCTCGGCGTTGCGGCGGGCCCAGTCGATGGAAGACTCGCTGATCTCGATGCCGACGGCTTCGACGAAGGCGGGGGCGGCGGTGAGACAGAACAGGCCCGAGCCGCAGTAGGCGTCGACGAGGTGCGTGGCCGATCCGTCGCCGACATCGCCGAGGGCCTCGCGCCGCACGTGTTCGGTGAATGCGGGCAGGATGGAGGGGTTGTTCTGGAAAAACTCTCCGGCATGGAAGGCGAAGACGAGGTCGCCGACGCGCTCCTCGCACATCTCGGTGGGGTCGGTGCGGACCCGGCCGTCGAGCGAGTCGCGCAGCAGCAGGGTGGCGCCTTTGCGGTAGCCGCGGGCGTTGGCCCTGGTCTCGCGGCGGAGGTTCTCCAGGGCGCGGTTGACGCTTTCGGACGCGATGGGGCAGCGTGGCACGTCGAGGACCTGCTGCCGTCTGCCCTCGCGGAGGAATCCGATGGGGCCGATGCGGCCCTGCACCGGCTTTTGGAAATGGGGCGTGATCTTGGACCGGTAGCCGTAGAGCCGGGGCGAGGGCACCGGCGCCTCGACGGGGAACTCGATGCCGGCCATGCGGCGCAGCAGTTCGCCGACCTGGCGGCGCTTCCACTCGAGCTGGGCCGGATAGGCGAAATTCTGGTACTGGCAGCCCCCGCATTCGCCGAAAAGGGGGCAGACCGGCTCGACCCGGTCGGGGCTGGGCCGCAGGATCTCGACGAGGTCGGCTTCGGAATGGTTGGCGGCATTGCGGAAGACGCGCGCGCGGACCCGCTCGCCCGGCAGGGCGTGGGAAACGAAAACGACCCAATCCCCGTCTCGACCTACGCCTTTTCCGAGATTGCTTAAAGAGTCGATCTCGATCTCGATCTCGTCGTGGTACTCGTAGGGAACGGGATGGAATCGGCGGGGGGTCCGGGACATGGCATCGAAGCTGCTAAGCAAGCTAGCCGATTCCGGGAAGCTCGCTTTGGAAATTTCCGATTCTGCCGTAAGGTCTCCGCGATGTCATCAAAACCAAGCACTTGCTCAAGCGATCCGAACGAGATTTCCCTGATTCTGGGCGCCTCGCATGGCGATCCTTTCTCCTTCCTCGGGCTGCACCGCAATCCGGCCGGGCCCGGCATGGTGCTGCGCGTCTTCCGCCCCTTCGCCGCGTGGGCCAAGGTTTCGGTCGAGGGGGGCGAGCCCGTCGAGATGGCCCGCATCCACCGCGAGGGCTTCTACGAAGCGCTCTTTCCGGATCGGGAGGAGCCGTTCTCCTACCGGCTCGTCTTCAAATTCGGGGAAAACGAGACCGAGCCCCTCGTCGATGCCTACTCCTTCGGTCCCGTCCTCGGGGAGCAGGATGTCCACTACCTCGGAGAGGGCACCCACCGCCGGCTCTGGAAGGCGATGGGGGCGCATCCCCGGACCATCGGCGGAATCGCCGGGGCGACCTTCGCGGTTTGGGCGCCCAACGCCCACCGTGTGAGCGTCGTCGGCGACTTCAACGGATGGGACGGCCGCATCCATCCGATGCGCAACCACAACGGCATCTGGGAGATCTTCCTGCCCCACGTGGGGGCGGGGGACCACTACAAGTTCGAGATCGTGGGCGCGGGCGGCAATCTCTTCGCCAAGAGCGATCCGTTCGCCTTTTTCTCCCAGCACGGCATCCAGACGGCGAGCATCGTCTACGACATCGACCGCTACGAGTGGGGCGACGCGGCCTGGATGGAGCAGCGGGCCAGGCGGAATCCCTACGAGGGGCCCATCTCGATCTACGAGGTCCATCTCGGCTCGTGGAAGCGCCGTTTCGACGAGGGGGATCGTTTTCTGAGCTATCTTGAGTTCGCCGAGGAGCTGGTCGATTACGTCGTCGACATGGGCTACACCCACATCGAGCTGATGCCGGTGGCCGAGTTCCCCTTCGACGGGTCGTGGGGCTACCAGGGATGCGGCTACTTCGCCCCGACGAGCCGTTTCGGCTCTCCCGACGAGTTCCGCGCCTTCGTCGATCGCTGCCACCAGCGCGGCGTCGGGGTGATTCTGGACTGGGTGCCGGCCCATTTCCCGAAGGATGCCCACGGCCTCGCCCGGTTCGACGGCACCGCGCTTTACGAACACGACGATCCGCGCCAGGGCGAACACGCCGACTGGGGCACGCTGATCTTCAACTACGGGCGCAACGAGGTGCGCAATTTCCTCATCAGCAACGCGATGTTCTGGTTCCAGGAATACCATCTCGACGGGCTCCGGGTCGATGCGGTGGCGTCGATGCTCTATCTCGACTATTCGCGCGAAGACGGGCAATGGATCCCGAACCGCTACGGAGGCCGCGAGAACATCGAGGCGATCGAGTTCCTCAAGCAGCTCAACGAGATCTGCTACGAGGAGAATCCGGGCATCATGACCCTCGCCGAGGAATCGACCGCCTTCCCCGGCGTGTCGCGTCCCGTCGATGCGGGGGGGCTCGGCTTCGGGTTCAAGTGGAACATGGGCTGGATGAACGACAGCCTCAACTACATGGCGCACGAGCCGGTCCATCGCAAATACCACCACGGCACCGCGACCTTCTCGATGATCTACGCCTACCACGAGAACTACATCCTCGTGCTGAGCCATGACGAGGTCGTCCACGGAAAGGGGGCGCTGGTGCAGAAGATGCCTGGGGACCGCTGGCAGCAGATGGCCAACGTCCGCTTCTTTCTCGCGTGGATGTTCGCGCATCCGGGGAAGAAGCTGCTCTTCCAGGGCATGGACATCGGGCAGGCGACGGAGTGGAACCACGCCGAGAGCCTGCCTTGGTATCTGCTCGACTACGACGAACACAGCGGCATCCAGCGCCTCGTCCGCGACCTCAACCGGGTCTACGTTTCCGAGCCCGCCCTGAACGAACTCGACCACGAGCCCGGAGGCTTCGAGTGGATCGACCACAGCGACGCCAAGCACAGCCTTTTCTCCTTCGTGCGCCGCAGCCGGTCGGGGGAGGTCGTCGTGGCGGTGGTCAACGCGACGCCGGTGCCGCGGTCTGGCTACCGGCTCGGCGTGCCCGAGCCCGGCTTCTACGAGGAAATCCTGAACACCGACTCGGCCCTCTACGGGGGCTCCAACAAGGGCTCAGCCGGTGGTATCCCCTCGCGCGAGCAGGAGTCGCACTGGCGCCCCCACTCGATCCAGATCGAAATTCCGCCCCTCGCCACGGTGTTTTTCAAGCTGCGGGCGGTGTGAGTCCCGGGCGCGGGAACGCGGGAAAGTTCGCGCTCCGAAAAAAAAACGGGGAGGCCGAAGCCTCCCCGCGATGCGCAGCCGTTCACCAGCCGCGGTAGTGGCGGCGGTGTCCCCATCCGCCATGGTGGGGATGGGGGCCCCAGGCGCCGGGATGGCCGTAGACGGCGTTGCGGTGGGCGCGGTTCTTCGAGATCTCGGAGCCGGCGATGGCCCCGACGGCGCCGCCGACGAGAGCTCCGGTGCTGTTGCCGACGAGGGCTCCGGTGCCGGCGCCGAGTGCGCCGCCGACGAGGGCGCCGCGTTCGCCGGGAGTGCAGGAGACGAGGGCGGTCAGAGGAAGAAGGGCGAGGAGGGATAGCTTCAGCTTCATGGGGATGGTGGTTGGTTTCTGCCAGAGCGGAGGAGTCCGCCAAATGGTTACGGGAGAAGACGGATGAAATTTCAAGATATGAGGAATTTCTTTCTCGAGCTGGAACGTTCTCGAGACCGCGCAGCGGAGCGTGCCGGAGGGCTGCAGTTTCACTGCGGCGCCCCGTGCTGTCAGGAGAATAGCTCCACCACTGGCTGGCCGCGGTCGGCGACGGTGAAGGGCCGCATGCTGGGCGAGTAGAGCACCTGGTCGAGCGGCAGGCCGAGGGCGTAGGCGATGGTGGCGTTGAAGTCCTGCACCTTCACGGGAGTCCCAAGGATGCGGGCGCCGCGTTCGTCGGTGCCGCCGTGGACGGTGCCGCCCCGGACACCACCGCCCGCGAGCACGCAGGTGAAGGCCTGGGGATGGTGGTCGCGGCCCTCGTTGACATTGATCTCGGGGGTGCGCCCGAACTCGGTGGCGAGGACGACGAGGGTCTCGTCGAGCAGGCCGCGGCGCTCCAGTTCGTCGAGCAGGGTGGCGAAGGCGCTGTCGAGCATGGAGGCCTGGCCGGGGGTGGCGAGGAAGTTCGCGTTGTGGGTGTCCCAGCCTCCGAGGGAGACCTCGACGAAGCTGACGCCGTGCTCGAGCAGGCGGCGGGCGAGGAGGCATCCCTGACCGAAGGAATTCCGGCCGTAGCGGTCCTTGATCCCGTCGGGCTCGCGGGAGAGGTCGAAGGCGTCGAGGTCCTTGCTGCGCATCAGCCGCACGGCGTCGTCGTACATGTCGGAGTAGGCGCGCACGTTCTTCTGATCGTAGCGCTCGACGAAGGGCGCGTCGAGCTTTTCGGCGAGGGAGCGGTGGAAGTCGAAGCGGGCCTCGGTCATGCCGCTGGGCATGGCGCTGTTCTGCAATCCGGCCTCGGGGTTGCGGATCGTCAGGGGCGAGAGGCTGGCCTCGAAGAAGCCGGCTCCGGGGTGGGTCGAGCCGTTTCCGACGATGACGTTGCCGGGCAGCGAGGGATTGGCCCGACCGTTGAACTTGAGGAGCCACGCGCCCATCGCGGGGTGGCGGATGGAGCTGCGGATCTCGTAGCTCGTGTGCATGAAGTAGTCGCCCTGCTTGTGGGCGCCCTGGGTCGAACTCATCGAGCGGACCACGGCGAGCTTGTCGGCCCGCCTCGCGAGCAGGGGGAGATTGTCGGCGAGTTCGAGCCCGTCGACCTTGGTCCGCAGCTTGCCGGTGGGGCCCATCACGGTGGCATCGACCTTCGGGTCGAAGGTGTCGAGATGGGACATGCCGCCGGCCATGTAGAGGTAGACGACGCGCTTGGCGGTGGCGACTTGCCGCGCGGCGGAGGCCCCGGCGCCCGCGGCCCCCGAGAGACGGGGCAGGGCGGAGAGGGCGCTGACGCCGAGAAAGGACTTGGCGGCGCGGTCGAGAAAGTGGCGGCGGGAAAGGTCGGTGTCGGGCTTCATGGCGGTGGAGGAAAGAGGGTTGGGTTGCGGAGCAGACAGGGTTGGGTCGCGGTGTCACGCGATGAAGAGGAACTGGCGCGTGTTCAGTAGGGTCCAGACGATGCCGGGGATGGTGCCCGACTCGGGATCCGCCTCCCAGGCCTCGCGGAAGATGGTCCGCTCGTCGTGCGTGGGGAGGCGGCTCAGCATGGTGAGGTAGATGGTGTCGAGGCGCTCGTTGAAGCGCTCGCCGCGCATGCCGCGCATGAGGACCGAGTAGCGGTTCGTCACCGCCGAGAGGACGGGTCCGTTGAGCAGGGCGAGGGCCTGGGTCACAGAGGCCTCGTCGCTGGAGTTCTCGACGAGTTCGCGGTCGCTCTGCCCGAACTCGCGCAGAAAATGTCCCGCCGCGGCCGGCTGGGTGAGTTCGGAGGCGCGCCGCATGCGGCTGCGCACGCCGCGGTCGAATATGCGGAAGGCGGAGCGGTCGGCGTTGTTGCGGATGCCCCAGTCGAGGCGGTTCTGGCGCCGCAGGGCTTCGCGCTGGGCGAGCAGTTCGGCGTCGCGCTCGGCAAACATGACGTCGACGAGCTCGGTGACGAGGCTGCCGCTTTCGCCGCCGAGGATTTCGCTCACCCCTTCGTCGAAGCTGCGGTCGCCGGCGAAGAGGGCGGCGGCGGCTTCGTCCATGAGCCGGTTGGCTGATTCGGAAATGTTGCCCGACGCCTCCCCGCCGATCCCTCCTCGGCCTCCGTTTTCGCCGGTTTGGGCCGATGCGGTTTCCGCGGCGGGCTGCCCCGTCCACTGGTCCAGTTTCTGGCGCAGTCCCTCGCGGTAGACGAGCTGCTCGATGCGGTCCTGAAGTTCGCTCCGGATTTCGCGGGCCTCCGTCGTGGCACGCCTGATTTCGTTGGGATCGCCTCCTTCCCGCGCCTCCGCGACGCGGGCCTGGGCCGCCTCGATGCGCTGGGAGAGCTCCTTTTGGATTCCCATTACGGTGCGGAGGTTGCGCAGGAACTGCCGGGGAGTCTGGTCGTAGACCGATTCGGCGATGAGCTGGACCCGGGCGAGCCGTTTTTCGCCCTCGAGGATGCGGGCGGCGTCGGGCAGGTCGGGATCCTCGACCGACATTGCGACAAGCGAATCCCAAATCTGCTCGGCGCTCATGCGGCGGAGAATGGGACCGGCGAAGTCGTAGGGCGCGCCCGGCACCGGTTCTTCCAGGGTGGCTTCGCGCTGGTAGGCGCGGGTCTTGTAGAGGATGCGCTGGTAGGTCTGGAGATCGAAGCCGAGGGAGAGCATGAGCTCTTCGAGATAGGCCATCAGCTCGGGGTTCGAGGCCGTTGTGTGCTCCTTGATGTCGTCGACCGGTTCGATCAGGCCGACGCCGAAGGCCCGCTTCCAGAGCCGGTTGGCGATCACCTTGGCGAAGCGCGGGTTCTCGGGCGAGGTCAGCCAATCGGCGAAGGCCTCGACCGGGCTGTCGTTTTCCGAGAGCACCGCATCGGGTCCGAAAAGGGTGCGCGGCTCGACGGGCGAGCGTGGCTTGGCGTCGTCGTACTGGTAGTCGTGGGGCAGGCGCAGGACTCGGTCGGTTGCGCGGATGCTGTTGAAACGCAGAGGAAAGAGGATGTCGGAGGCGGCACGCCGCAGGGCGGCCGTTTCGCTCTTGCCGAGGTAGTCGGCGCGGCGGGCTCCATCGGCCATCGACGCGGCCATGGACTCGCCTTCGGCGGCGGCCCCCGCTTCGGTCGGGCTCCTGCCTTTCGCCTTGCCTTTGCCTTTGCCCCTTCCTTTGGCCTTGCCTTTGCCCTTGGCGGATCCGCCTCGTCCTTCCGCTGCGGCGCGGCGTGCCTGGGCGGCGAGGGCGAGGGCGCGTTGCTGCACATCGGCCACGTTGCTGCCGGAGACTCCGAAGGTGAAGGCGGCGAGATGGTAGTAGTCCATCTGCGTCCACGATTCGAAGGGATGGTTGTGGCACTGGGCGCAGACGATCTGGGTGCCGAGGAAGACCTGGGTGGTGATCGCGAGGTTGTCGAGCTGCATGTTGTAGTCGCGCAGGTAGTAGCCGATCTTGGGATTCTCCCAGCCGTAGCCGCTCGCAGTGATGAGTTCGCGGACCATTTCGTCGTAGGGCCTGCTCTCGCGGATGCTCGCCTTGACCCACTGCTCGTAGGCGTGGCCCACGCCGACACTCTGGTTGTTGCCCGAGATCGACGTGCGCATGCGCAGCAGATCGGCAAACCAGTTGTAGGTGTGCGACACGTAGCCGTCCGAGCCGACCAGCGCGTCGACGAGGGCGGAGCGCTTGTCGGGGGCGTCGGATTCGAGAAAGGCGAGGGTCTCGGTCTTTGTGGGAATGCGGCCGACGATGTCGAGGTGGGCGCGCCGCACGAAGACTTCGTCCGAGGCGTCGGCGTTCGGCTCGAGACCCTCCTGCTCGAGACGCGCAAGGATGAGCCGGTCGATCTCGGCGGCGACCGCGGCTTCGTCGATGGCGTCGCCGGCACCGGGGGCACGCTGGCCAGGGGCGGCGGGAGCCGGGGTGGTGGAGGCAAGGACTGCGGCAGCAGCGGCTGCGGCGGCGAAGGAAAAGACTTTTCTCATGATACAGATCGTCAGACGGATGGAACCCCGAGACTCTGCTCGGTTTGCATGGCGCGATCGCGTATTCTTGCGATCATTTGCGCAGCTCTGCGAAAATCAGCCGGCCCGCGCTCGTCTGCACCGCGCCGGCCACGACGATGTTCTGGGTCGTGCCGATGAAGCGTCTGGCGTGGTTGACGACGATCATCGTTCCGTCGGGCAGGTAGCCCACGGCTTGGTGGTCGTCCTTGCCGCCCTTGACGAGCTCCAGGGCGAGCTCGTCGCCGGGTGTCACGATCGGCTTCAGGGCGAGCGAGAGCTCGTTGAGGTTCAGCACCGAGATGCCCTTGAGGCGGGCCATCTTGCCGAGATTGGTGTCGTTGGTGAGAATGCGTCCGCCCATCAGATCCGCGAGCTGCACCATTTTCGACTCCGTCGTCAGACCGGGCTCGAAGGACTCGTCGCGCACCGTCAGTTCGATGCCGTCGGTGGCCTTCATCGAGTTGAGCGAATCGAGCCCCCGCTTGCCGCGGTCGCGCCGCAGCTCGTCGGACGATTCGGCCATCTTCTGGAGTTCCTCGAGGACGAAGCGGGGCACCACCAGCGCACCGCCGAGGAAGCCTGCCGCGCAGATTCCGGGGAGCCGTCCGTCGATGATGATGTTCGTGTCGAGCAGGGTGGGGAGGTCGTGCAGGGCATCCTGGCGGAACCGCACGTAGGGGATCAGCAGCGAGAACTCCTCCCGCTTGCTCCGCAGCGCCAGCATCACCCCGATGAAGCCGAAGCCGAGAAAGATGGCGAGGTTGAAGACGCTGCCCGCGAGCGGGAACTGCTGGAGCCACTCGGTCTCGAAGAATCCGATGCTCGCCACCAGCCAGGCGCAAAGCAGACCCACCAGCAGCCCGAAGGTCCCGTGCGAGAAGGAACGGAAGGTGAGGTGCCTCAGCACGATGTCGATCACGATCACCAGCGAGGCGAACCCCAGCCCGATCAGCGCGCCGAACCACCAGATGTGGACCGCCACCCCCATCGAGACGAGGGCGCCGACGAATCCCGCGAGCAGCAGGAAGAACATGCGGACGACGTTGAGGAGGGCGTATTGGCTCATCGTTTCGCGGAGAACGAATGCGGGAGGGGCGGGCGGATACGCAGTAGCCTTACACCCCGCAGCAGCGCTTCGCAAAGACGCTTTTCGCCCGCCCTCAGGCGAGGCAGCGCCCGGCCATCCACTTGCCGCGGCGGCGCAGCTCCGCAAAAGGCAGGCCGGCGGTGCGGGCCGCGCGGGAGACGGTTTCGCCCTGGGTCGCGAGAAAGCCGGACACGACGACCTCGCCCCGCCGGTTCAGGCAGGCAGGAAATCGCGGGAACAGGGTCTCCAGGAGATCGCTGAAGAGATTCGCTGCGACGAGGTCCCATCCCGCAGGCGGAGGGGTCGAGAGAAGATCGACGGCATCGTCCCCGAGGAACTCGATGCGGTCGGCGACGCCGTGGCGGACCGCGTTTTCCCGGGCGCAGCGCAGCGCGAGCGGGTCGTTCTCCACCGCGACGACATCGACTGCCCCCAGCTTCGCCGCCGCGACCGCGAGGATGCCGCTGCCGCTGCCGAGGTCGAGCATCCGCCAAGGCTCGCCGCGGCGGCGTTTCGCGAAATCCACTACGAAGCGCAGACAGTTCGCGGTGGTGGCATGCTCGCCGGTCCCGAAGGCGAGCTGCGGGGGAAACCCAAGGACGATGCGGTCGGGGTGTTCGCGCCCGACTTCAGCCAGAGTCGCCTCGTCGTCGCTGCCGACCACGAGGAGATGGTCGCGGATGCGCAACGGGGGGCGCGGGCGGGGAGGGGCCTTCGGCTGCCAAGATTCGGGGGGCAGCTCGGAGACCGATCCCCCGTGGCGAGCGTGCAGCTCGGCGGTCTCGGCAGGGTCCGTCGAGTGGACCGAAATTTTCCAGCGGCGCCTGTCGGCGGATTTCTCGAGGACGTAGGGAATTTCCTCGAGGGAGAAGCGCTCCTCCCAATCTTCCACTTGGCTTTCCTCGACAAACTTCGACCAGCAGAAAACGGTCTCCACGGTGGGCTTGAGTTGCGGTCGGCCTTGGGCGAGGCCGAAAATGGAGCGGGTGATGAGATTCGAACTCACGACATCAACCTTGGCAAGGTTGCGCTCTACCCCTGAGCTACACCCGCTTTGAACCCGCCGTGTGGCGGAGCGGACGGTATAATGGAGGATCTCCGGAATTTTTCAAGGCAAAAATTTTGCATTGGCGGCGTAGCCAGATACGGGCTAGGAAGAGCCGCCAATTCGGGCGCTTTCGGCCCCTGAGCAACACGGGACATGAAGACCTTCGGAAACAAACTCGACGAAATCCTCGCCGACAAGCGTGCCGAGGTCGAGCGGCTCGCGCCGCGCAAGGACAAGCTGCGGCTCGCGGCCCTGGCGAGGGACGAGTTCCGCTCCTTCGAGGCGGCGCTGGGCCGCGGACTCGGGGCCGCCCTGCGCCCGCGCGGCGAAGACGGCGCCGAAACCGGGGCCGAGCTCGCCGTCATCGCCGAGGTCAAGAAGGCCTCGCCCTCCGCCGGGATCATTGCGCCCGACTTCGACGCCGTCGCCGTCGCCGAAGCCTACGCCGCTGCCGGAGCCGACGCCCTCTCCGTGCTCACCGACGAGAAATATTTCCAGGGCAGCCTTTCCTACCTTTCCCAGATCCGCGCCATGGTCGATCTGCCCCTGCTTCGCAAGGACTTCATCGTCGACGAAGTCCAGATCTACGAGGCGTCCGTTGCCGGGGCCGACGCGATCCTGCTGATCGTCGCCGCGCTCGAGCAGGAAGAACTCCTGCGGCTCCTCGCAGTCGCCGAAGAATGCCAGCTCGACGTCCTCGTCGAAGTCCACGATCTCGCCGAGATGGAGCGCGCCCTCGACGGCGGCGCCCGCATCGTCGGCGTCAACAACCGAAACCTGCGCACCTTCGAAGTCGATCTCTCGACCACCGAGCGCCTCGCCGAAGAAGTCGGTCCCGAGCAGATCCTCGTCAGCGAGAGCGGCATCCATTCGGGCGGAGA
Organism: Verrucomicrobiales bacterium; assembly: GCA_007123695.1. GTDB lineage: Bacteria > Verrucomicrobiota > Verrucomicrobiia > Verrucomicrobiales > DEV007 > Arctic95D-9. The sequence goes on along the minus strand of SLGN01000246.1, from coordinate 2,720 downwards.
CGCGCAGCGCATTCTCTCGTGGGGCGCCGACGCCATCCTCGTGGGCGAGGCCCTGATGCGAGCCCCCGACAAGTCCGCCAAGCTCGCGGAGCTCAAAAGCGGTCTCCCGGCAAGTTGAGAGGGCTGTCGGCCGGCTCCTGGAGACGCCGACGGTAGGGGGAGAAGTCGAGGTCTTCGGCGAGCGCCCTTTACAGGAGAGGCGATCTCTCTAAGGTGCCGGAATGTCCGCAACCCCCAGATGGGTGCTCGCCGAGCCCCCCGACCCCGTCCTTGTGCGCGAGTATGCGCGGGAGTTCGGGCTCGCGCCCGTCGTGGTTTCGCTGGCCTTGCAGCGCGGGCACGTCGAGCGCGAGCGCTTCGCGCAGTTTCTCCATCCCCGCCTCAAGGACCTCAGCGACCCCCATCTCCTCGCCGGCGTCGAAGATGCCGTGGGTCGGCTCCTCCGGGCCGTCGATGGGGGCGAGACAGTCGTCCTCTACGGCGATTACGACGTCGATGGCGTCAGTTCGCTGGCGCTCCTTCAACGCGTCCTCCGCGCCTACGGCCTCGCTCCCCGCACCTTTCTGCCGACCCGCCTCGAGGAGGGCTACGGCCTCAGCCGAAAAGGCATCGAACACTGCCTTGAGGGCGGCGTGCCCGATTTGATCGTCGCCGCAGACTGCGGCACCAACTCCCGCGAAGAAGCCGTCTTGCTCCGCGAGCGCGGCATCGACCTCGTCATCCTAGACCACCACGAGCCCTCCCCCGACGGGCTCGCCGAATGCGTCGCCCTCGTCAATCCCAAGCTGGGCGACGACTTCCACTACCTCTGCACCGCCGGCGTCGTCTTCAAGGTCGTCCACGCACTGCTCCGGGCCCGGCCTCTGCCGGGCTTCGACCTCAAGGAGCACCTCGACCTCGTCGCCCTCGGAACCATCGCCGACATCGTGCCGCTCCAGCGCGAGAACCGCCTCTTCGCCCGCCGCGGCCTCGCCCAGCTCGAGCGGACCATCCATCCCGGACTGGTGGCCTTGAAATCCGTCGCCGGCGTCACCAGCCCCATCCGCAGCCACGACGTCGGGTTCAAGCTGGGGCCGCGGCTCAATGCCTCTGGCCGTCTCGACACCGCCCAGACCTCCCTCGACCTCCTCCTTTGCGACGATCCGGAAAGAGCTCGCCTCCTCGCCGAATCCCTCGACCGCCAAAACCGCGAACGCCAGGATCTCGAACTCGCCACGCGCGAGGCCGCCGAGCGGCTCATCGAGGAAATGGGACCCGACCATCGCAGCTACGCCATCGTCGTCGGTGCGCGCGGTTGGCATCCCGGAGTCGTCGGCATCGTCGCCTCGCGCATCTCGAAACAATACCACCGCCCCGCCTTCATCATCGGCATCGACGAAAACGGGCTCGGCAAAGGCAGCGGCCGCAGCATCCCCGGCGTCTCCCTGGTGGAGGCTCTCGACTCCTGCCGCGACCTCATCGTCGCCGGGGGCGGACACGAAATGGCGGCCGGCGTCAGCGTGCGCGAGGAGCAGCTCGACGCCTTCCGCGACGCCCTCGTGCGCAGCGTCAAGGCGCAGGCCGACGCCGAGACCCTCGTGCCCAAGCTGCACCTCGACGCGTCGATCCGGCTCTCCGAACTCTCCCTCGAACTGCTCGACAGCTACGAACTCCTCCGGCCCTTCGGAGCGAGCAACCCGCAGCCGCTCTTCATGGCGGAGGGGGTCCGCGTCGCCGGCGAACCCCGCATCATCAAGGAACGCCACATCAAATTCCGTTTCGAACAGGACGGCGCCGAACGGGATGCCATCTACTTCAACGGTGCCGAAACCGCCCTGCCCAAACCGCCATGGGACATCGCCTTCACCGTGGACCGGAGTGAATTCCGCGGCCGCGAGCAGCTCAACGTCGTCATCCAGGCCATTCGGAAATCCTGAGCGGTTCGCGAGGTGCCCTACTCCCCACTGACGGAAGGGGCAATCACTGACGTCTATCCCTCATCCGCGTCCATCCGGGTCGAGACGCAGATCCCGCAGCGAACGCAGCTCGCCGAACTCCGCCCCCCGCATCCGTCGCGCCCCGCTTTTCCGCTTCGGCCCCGTGCGTCCCTCGGCCTTGAGCCTCTCGAACACGCCGTCCACGAACTGCGCCGAACCGATCACCGCCCCGTCGCTGAAATAGCGGATCTTCCGCCGCAGCGCCTCCGCCATCGGCACCACTCCGCCCGCTTCCGCGACCCGGTCGCACTCCTCAGCCGCGATCCCCCCGCGTCCGCCTTCCCCCGTCACCTCGTCGGGCTTCTGCTCCCGACCGTCCGAGTAGAGCAGCAGCCGATAGCGGGACTGCACCTCCGGCCAATCCGGCAAATCCGCTTGATCCGATGTCGCCGCCGCTCCCGCTGACCCGGTTGTCCTCGTGCAATCCGCGGGATTTTCGAGTCCCTCCCGTGTGATCGAGATCAGTCCCGCCCGCGCCTTCTCTGCTCCCCGGCCCGCGCCGCAAGCCTCTCCGTAGCCGCTCCATCGGTAGTCCTCCGGCTTGGTCGCCAGCCCCGCCCGCACCGGATTTAGGTCGATATACGCCGCCACGGTGCGCAACGTGTTCTCCCCGCCCTCCAGCAGCACGCTCTTGAAACGTGCCTCCCAAAGCGTCCCCACCCGGCCGTTGCGGCGGTTGTAGAAGACCGAGACCCGTTGCTTCAGCTCCTTGAGGAACACCGACAGATCGAATCGCCTGCGTTC
>SLGN01000058.1 GCA_007123695.1 Verrucomicrobiales bacterium | reverse complement strand
GGGGTGGAGGGGTGGACTTCCAACGTTCAACTTTGAAGGTGGGGCGAGCCGTGCCCGACGAGCCGCTGCTGCGGGTAAACCTTCCTTCGTACGAAATGCTCCATTGAGCTTTTAAGTCCTTGAATCGAAAAGGTAGAACTAAAGATGGGCACTGCCTAGGGCGGCGGCGACATCGGCGAAGCCATCGCGCTCGAGCAGTCCGGCAAGGCCGTGGCAGATCCTTTTGACAACGCCGGGCCCTTCATAGACAAGGGCGGTGTAGAGCTGCACCAGCGAGGCTCCGAGCTGGATTTTCCGATAGGCGTCCTCGGCGGAGAAGACGCCGCCGACTCCGACGATACGGTAGCGCTCGCGGTCCATGCGGGCGTAGAGGCCGGCGATGCAGCGGTTGACGAGCGACTCCACCGGCTTGCCGGCGACGGCGCCGGGCTGGTGCTCGAAACGATCCCGCGGGACGCTGAACTCCAGCGTCTCCGGCTTGCCCGGCGGCAGGTTGAAGCAGAAGCCGCTCACGAAACCGAAGGGCTCGCATTCGGCGAGGACGCGCTCGTGCTCGGCGTCGGCATCGCGCGGGGCGATCTTCAAGAAGACCGGACAGGCGATGGCCATCGGGACGAGCCGCTCCAGCAGCCAGGCGATGTTGCCGGGCTGGGCGAAGAAATCCTTGCCGCCCTTCGCGTTCGGACAGCTCAGGTTCAGCGAGAGATAGCCCGCGTGCGGATGCAGCAGCGCGACGCTGCTGGCGTAGTCGTCGAGGATCTCGTCGTCGCTGGCGGGCGGGGCGCCGGGGCCGTCGTTCGTCTTGACGATGTTCACTCCGAGCGGCTGGCAGGGACGATGGGCGGCGAGCCGCCGGGCGACCATCTCGGCGCCGTCGTTGGGCAGTCCGTAGTTCACGATGATGGCTCGATCCTCGGGGAGCCGGAAGAGGCGAGGTTTCGGATTTCCCGCCGAGGGCCGCGCCGAGACCGAGCCGATCTCGGCGAAACCGAAGCCCATCGACTCGGTCATGCGCAAGGCGCGCCCGCTTTTGTCCCAGCCGGCGGCGAGGCCGAGGGGATTGTCGAAGCAGAGTCCGGCGACCTCGGTGCGCAGGCGTGGTTCGTGGCATTCGTAAAGCGCCCTCGCGAGCCCCGCCGCCCCCGGCACGCGTCCGAGCCAGTGGCAGCCCTCGACCGTGAGATGGTGCGCTGTCTCCGCATCGAGGCGGAAGAGGAGCGGGCGGAGGATGGAAGCGTAGGGGGACACGGCGGTGGACGGTGGGTGATGTCAGAGTTGAGGGGTAAGTAGACGCCTAGGGTGGAAGGGGCGGGATTGACGATTGATGAATGTTGATTTCGGATTTTTGATTAAGTCGCTGCCGCGCCTGGATGGTGTGGCCGTTCACCGTGCGGACGTAGGCGCAAGAAAAAGTGGCATGGGCATCTTGCCCATGGACTTCGGCTGCCGCTCCGAAGGCCGAAGGAGAGAACTGGCGGTCCAAGCTCGAAAATCCATCGCGATTGACGTTTTCTTGGTTTTTCGATTCTCAAACACAGGTCCATTGGCCGGAAGCCAATGCCACTTCGCTTCGCGCATTCCTTTCGCTTTTTGTTTTTGCGGCAACATCTGAACGATGGGCGAGGGGCGGTGGGGCGAGACGGTGGAGGACTAACAATGCTCGCCGTAGGCTCTCACGATCTTCGCAAGGAACTCATCCTGGTCCACGGCCCACCAGCGGTTCGAAAAAATCTCCACCTCGTGATACCCGTTGAACCCAGCCGCCTCGACCATGGCGCGGATGCCCTTCAGGTCGATGCAGCCTTCGCCCATCAGTCCGCGGTCGTTGAGCAGGTCCACCGTGGGGGTGAGCCAGTCGCAGAGGTGGAAGGCGAAGAGGCGGTTCTTCTCCCCGGTCAGGGCGATCTGCTCCGCGAGGTCGGGATCCCACCAGATGTGGTAGACGTCCGCCGCGATGCCGACGAGCGGGTGGTCGAGGCGGTCGCAGACCTCGTTGGCCGAGGCCATGGTGTTGATCGCGCTGCGGTCGTCGGCGTACATCGGATGCAGCGGCTCGATCCCGAGACGGACGTTCAGCTCCTCGGCGAGGGGCAGGACGGCGGCGATGCCGTCGGCGATCTGCTGGCGCGATTCCGCAAGCGGTTGACCGGGAACGGCCCCGCAGACGAGCACCACGAGCGGCGCCCCCAGCGCGGCGGCCTCGCGGATGGCTTGGCGGTTGTCCTCGATGGCGGTGGCGCGCTCCGCCGCCGTGGGCGCGGGAAAGAAGCCGCCCCGGCAGACCGAGACCGCCTCCAAGCCCGCCGCGCGGATGCGCTCGCCGATCTTTTCCGGGTCGCGGCCCTCGAGCCACTGCCGCCAGACAGTGATGCCGCCAATGCCGGCCTCGGCGTATTTGCCGATCGCCGTCTCGACCGACCAGGGCTTGGTGGTGATGGTGTGGATGCAGAGTTTCGGATGCGGATTCATAAAATCTTCGGTGATCGTTTCCCTCAATGCCGAGCCCCGTTCCCCTCTCCTTCCGCCCTCTCGAAATCGGGATCGAAATCGGGATCGAAATCGGGATCGAAATCGACGTCCAACCCATATCCCGCCCGGTCTTCCTCCACAAGATACCCCCTTTTCCCCAAGCGACTTAGCATCGCGCTCATGCGATCCAGCTCCACTTTGCGCTTGCGGCTCACGAGCTCATCCAGCCCCTTGCCGACCACCAACACATCCTGGATCGCAGCACACTCCAGCGCCGAGCCACGGGCGATTTCGAAATATTTCCTCCGATCCGCTTCCGATGCCTTTCCATTTCCTTCAGCGATGTTCAGCGGGATTGATTGACTTGCTCGCAGCCATTGGTCACGGGCATGGCGATGCATGCCTGTCAATCTTTCGGAATGCTCGAATACCCAGGCGACGTATCGGATCGCCAGGCGGTAGACATCGAGCTTTTCGTGTCCGAGGGACATCGGTGCGGTAAGTAGCGGTGAGGTGATTCCGATTTCGATTTCGACCCCCGATTTCGATCCCGATTTCGATCCCGATTTCGATTCCAACCCCGACTACGCCAGCCGAAAACCCTCGATCCCCAGCCGCTCGGCGATCCGAAGCGGCCTCACGAGAGCTTCCTTCATCCTTTCCGCCTCATCCTCGGGACGAAGGTCGGGACAGTCGGGATGGATCTCGCTCGAGGCTATCAGTCCGAGCAGCTTCAGGACATGCGCAGTGCTGTGCTTGTAGGCGGCGGCGCTGCCCTTCGCGTCGAGGCGGAAGACGGCGTCCTCGAGCGACTGGAAGGCTTCGAAGAGCTTGTAGACTCGCGTGTCGAGCGGCTCGCTCGTCCACATCCGCTTCGCCTCGCAGATCAGCGGACAGGCCGAGACGCCGGCGCCGATCAGCAAAGGCAGGCCCATTTTGATCGCCGAAGCGATGCCGAAGTCGTCGCCGCTGTGAGGCGCGAAGTCGAGCCCGAGGTCGCGGCACATCGAAGCCCAATAAAGAAAATGCGGCTCGTCGAGAGTCGAGATCTTGCCGCCGACGAACTTCGGGTGATTGGCGAGTTCGTGGAGCAGCCAGGGACCGTAGGGAGTCGCCCAAGGCACGAAGGCCGGCTCGAGGGCGTGGACGATGCCGGGCACGGTCAGCATCTCGGCGATCTCGAAATAGGCGTCGCGGCGCTTCTCGGTGCCGAGCTCGTTGAGCAGCTTCGAGGTCATGATCATCACCTCGACGTTCTCGAAACTCTGCGCGATCTCGAAGTGGGGGCGGTACCATTCGGGCTGGAAGGCGTCGCCCGAGGCGCCCACCGCGGTCGAGCCGCAGATGATGGTCGGCTCGGGAAAGGCGGCGCGGAAGCGGCGGATGACCTCGCCGTAGAGCTCCAGGTCGAGCTGGAAGATGTAGCCGGTGTCGGCGTTGAGGACGAAGGCGATCTCGACCCCGGCGGCCTCGGCGCAGGAGATCATCCAGCGGATGCTGTTTTCGAAGCCCTCCCAGTCGGGCCGGCCCTCGCGGAAGGGCAGCAGGGTCGCGACGCAGAGCCGGGGCTTGGACACATGGTCGACGAGGGCATCCTCGGGGGTGTGGGCCCAGACGGTCTCCTCCCAGGTGGTGGAGGGCTTCAGTTCGGCGGGATCGGTGATCATGGAGAAAAAGGTAGCCAAACCGCCGCGGATGGGTGAGAACTTCTTCGCGTCGATTAGCACGATATCGACGTCGATTTCGTGAGAACATGGCCCGGCGGGAGTTCCAGCCCATCCTTTTGGAGGATCTGCGGATCCGGTGGCGCGGCTTTGCGGTGCGGAGATTCGCGCTGAACCAGCACATGCCGCGGGTCGAGCGCCTCGACGAGCACGTGCACCGCTTTTCGCAGTTGCTCGTCTACTTGCGGGGCGAGGGCACGCAGCATCTCGGCGACCGGTCCGTGCCGGTGCGGCGCGGCAGCGTGCTGCACGTGCCGCCGGGGCAGGCCCACCGCTTCGCCAAGACGCGGTCGGTGCGGCCCATTTGTCTGGCCATCGATTTCGAGGCGGATGCGGCGGCGGCGTGGAGCGAGTCGGCGGTGCTGGCGCCGGGGGATCTCGCCCGCATCGAACGATGGCTCGTCCGCCTGCATGGGCTGCGGAGACAGGGCGATGCCTTTTCCCTGCAGACCGCGGCGCTCGTGCTGCGATTGCTGGCCCGGCTCGAGGAACTCGTCTCCGCGCCCGAAGGCAGGATCGGCGAGGAAGGCGGACCGGTCGCCGCCGCGGTGCGCCGCGTCGCCGCAAGACGTGGATTCGCCGGGCTCACCCCCCGGTCCGTGGCCGCCGAACTGGGACGCAGCCTCGACCACCTCAACCGCCAGCTCCGCAGCGAGGCGGGCACGACCGTGGGCGGTATTCTCGACCGCCTGCGGCTCGCCGAGGCGACCGCCGCGCTGCGCGGGGGCACCCTACCCATCGGCGAAATCGCCTCCGCCGTGGGCATGGACGACCAGAACTACTTCGCGCGCTGGTTCCGTCGGCAGACCGGGCAGACCCCGACCCGCTGGCGCGCCGCGATGCGGAGTCCCGAGGGTGGCTAGGACACCGGAGACCGGCCGTTGCGTCCTCGCACGACCGTTCACTGGCCCGGCTTGCCCTTCACCACCGGCTTGCCCGCGTCTTCCCAACCGTTGTAGCCGTCGGCGAGGTGGTAGACTTTGGAAAAGCCGAGCTTCTTGAAGGTTCCGAGCGACCTCCCGCTGCGGCCCCCGGCGGCGCAGTGGACGAGGTAGGGCTTCGCCGGGTCGAGCTTGGCGAGCTGCTCCTCGAAGGAACCTCCGTTGTAGTCGATGTTCACCGCTCCCTCGAGGTGGCCGTCGGCGAACTCCTCGGGGGTGCGCACATCGAGCACGACGACCTTCTCTTCGCCGGAGAGAATTTCGGCGGCCTTGGCGACGTCGACATCGACGGGATCGGCGGCGCAAAGAGGAGCGGCGGCGAGGGCGAGACAGGCGGAAAGGGCGATGGCGGGGAGTGTCTTCATACAGAAACGTAGGCGAGATTCGCGGCGATTCCAAGCGGAAGTCGCGCCGGTGCGAACCCTCGGCCCCAGCCCCGGTCCGAGCCCGTACCGGCAAGCCCCGCCTTGACCTTCCTCCGTTCGCGGCGAAGACAGTTGCCTGCCCCGGGGCGATTCCCGCCCCGCCCTCCCCCTCTCCGAATCGTGAACCTCGACTCACCCGACTTCCCCCCCGATCTGCCGGTCTCGCGGCGGCGCGACGACATCCGCGCCGCGATGGAGCGCCATGCCGTCGTCATCGTCTGCGGCGACACGGGCTCGGGCAAGACGACCCAGCTCCCCAAGATCGCTCTCGCCATGGGCCGCGGGACGAAAGGGCGGCGCATCGGCTGCACCCAGCCCCGCCGCATTGCCGCGACCTCGGTGGCGTCCCGCGTCGCCGAGGAGCTGCAAGTGCCGCTGGGACGCGAGGTCGGCTACCAGATCCGCTTCGAGGACCGCACCGACCGTGCGGCGACGCGGGTGAAGTTCATGACCGACGGCGTCCTCCTCGCCGAGACGCGCAACGACGCCGAGCTGCGGCAGTACGACACCCTCATCATCGACGAGGCCCACGAGCGCTCCCTCAACATCGATTTCATCCTCGGCTACCTCCACCGCATCCTCGCCAAGCGCCGCGACCTCAAGGTCGTGATCTCCTCGGCCACCCTCGACGCGGGGGCCTTCTCCGACTTCTTCGGCGGGGCGCCGGTGATCGAGGTCGAGGGCCGCACCTTTCCCGTGACCGATCTCTATCAGCCGGCCCTCGACGACTACGAGTCGCTCGCCGAGCAGGTCGCCCGGGGCTTCGAGGCCCTCGGCGAGATCGACCGGCTCGGCGACACCCTCGTCTTCCTGCCCGGCGAGCGCGAGATCCGCGAGGCCGCCGAGCTGCTGGAGGGGCGGAAATACCGCGACACCGTCGTGCTGCCGCTCTACGCCCGCCTGGCCGCCTCGGAGCAGGCGGCCGTCTTCCATCCCATGAGGACGAAGCGCCGCGTCGTCCTCGCCACGAACGTCGCCGAGACCTCGCTGACGATCCCGGGGATCCGCTTTGTGATCGACTCGGGCCTCGCCCGGGTGAGCCGCCACGATCCCGGCTCGGGCGTCCAGCGGCTCCGGGTCGAGCCGGTCTCCAAGGCCAGCGCGCGCCAGCGGCGCGGTCGCTGCGGCCGCATCAGCGAGGGCGTCTGCCTGCGGCTTTACTCCGAAGAGGAGTTCGCCGAGCGCCCCGACTTCACCGATCCCGAAATCCGGCGATCGAACCTCGCCGGGGTCGTCCTGCAGATGGAGCACCTCGGCCTCGGCGATCCGCTCGACTTCCCCTTCGTCGATCCGCCCCAGCCGAAGCGCGTCACCCAGGCCTACCGCGCGCTCGAGGAGATCGGAGCCCTCACCAAACAGGGTCGGGTCGTCCACCTGACAGGGTTGGGCCACAGCCTCGCGCGGCTGCCCCTCGATCCGCGCGTCGGGCGCATTCTCGTCGCGGCCGAGGCCGAAGGCTGCCTCGCCGAGGGTCTCGTCGTCGCCAGCGCCCTCGCGGTGCAGGATCCGCGCGAGCGCCCCCGCGACCGCCAGCAGGCCGCCGACGAGGCCCACGCCAAGTTCCGCGACAAGCGGTCCGACTTCACCATGTGGCTGCGGCTCTGGCACGGCCTCGACGGAGCGAGGCGGCAGTCGGGCAACCAGCTCCGCAAGTTCTGCCAGCGCCATTTCCTCAACCACCGCCGCACCCAGGAGTGGCTGAACCTCCATCGCGAGCTGCGCGCCACCCTGCGCGAGATGAAGTGGCGGCTGCCCGACCCGAACACACCCCTCGAAGATCCTGCCGACACCTACAGCGAGCCGCTCCACCGCGCCGTCCTCGCCGCGATTCCGAGCCGCATCGGCACCTGGCGTGGAAAGGGGCAGGGCTACCGCGGGGCGGGCGACTCGACCTTCCACCTCTTTCCCGGATCGGGCCTCTTCGGCGCCTCGCCCGCCTGGGTGATGGCCTTCGAACTGGTCGAGACGAGCCGGCTCTACGCACGCAACGCCGCCGTCTTCGACCCCGGCTGGTTCGAGAAGGTGGCGCCCCACCTCTGCCGCTACCGCTACTCCAATCCCCACTGGAGCCCCGAGCAGGGCGCCGTCTACGGCGAGGAGCGCGTCCTCGCCTTCGGCCTGCCCGTCGTCGAGAAACGCCGCGTCCATTACGGGCGCATCGACGCGAGGGTCGCCCGCGAGATCTTCCTGCTCGAGGCCCTCGTCAACGGCAACACCCGCGCCCCCATCGCCGCGCTCGCACGCAACCGCGAGACCATGGCCGCGGCGGAGCGGCTCGAGCACAAGACGCGCCGGCTCGGCGGGCTGCTCCACCCGCCCGGCATCGTCGCCTTCTACGAGGACCGCGTCCCCGCCTCGATCTGCACGCAGAAGGACTTCGAGCGCTGGATCGCGAAGCAGAATCCCGGCTTCCTCGACTTCTCCCTCGAGGACTGCCTCGTGCCGCGGCCCGATCCGATCCGGCCCGAGGACTACCCCGACACGATCCCCTCGCCCGACGGGGCGACCGAGTTCGTCCTGCGCTACCTCCACAATCCCTCCGACCCCGCCGACGGCATCACCTGCGAGCTGCCCCTCGTCGAGCTGCCGCACCTGCCGGCCTGGTTCGGCGAATGGCTCGTGCCCGGCTGGATCGGGGAAAAGGTCGGAGCGCTGCTGCGCTGCCTGCGCAAGGAGACCCGTACCCTGCTGCCGGCCAACCGCGAGGTCGTCGAGGACTTTCTCGCCGCGTGGGAAGGCTACGAGCCCGCCTGCGGTCTGCTCGAGGCGGTCGTCGACCACCTTCACGAGGCGCACGGGCTCGTCGTCACGCCGGGCTCCTTCGAGCTCGCGCGGCTGCCGGAGCATTTGCGCCTCCGCTTCGAAGTGCTCGACGACGCCGGGCGCGTCGTGGGCGCCGGGCACGAGCTGGAGGAGCTCCAGCGCGCCCTCGCCGGACGCGTCCGCGACCGCTTCGAGACGGTCGCCAAGGGGCGCTTCGAGCGGGCTGCGGTGGGTTCGTGGAACTTCGGCGAACTGCCCCGGCGCGTCGAGCTCGACCGCCACACCTGCGGCTTTCCCGGCCTGCACGACACCGGTGCCGACCGCCCTGCAATGCGGCTCTGGCCCAGCGAGGAATGCGCCCTGTTCCAGCACCGTCTCGGAACGACGCGCCTTTATCGTTTTGTCAGGAAGGACCGGATCGACCGGCTCCTCGCGGCGATGTTCGCGGGGAAGACGGACGCCCCGATTCCTGTCGCGGCCGCGTCAAGGATCGGGGAGAAGCCGGGCCCCGCCTTCAACTCGCTCGCGGCGGCCTTTGGGGACCTGGGGCGGGCGCCCGCGCCCGCGCCCAAGGCGGCGGCTCCCGGCAAGCCGGCGACGGGGGTGCCGAAGGCAGTTGCGGGCCGCTTTCTATCTCCGGGCGAGTCCTTCCTTCTGGCGCGGCTCGGGCCGGGAGCCGCGGAGCAAAAGGAGGACCTGCTCCGGCGCATCCTCGCCGACCTGCTCGGCACGCCCTTCTCCCCTTCGGAATGGGAGGCTGCGTCGGCCCGCTGCGACGGGGAGATTTTCGGTCATGCCCCTCTCGTGTGCGAGGCGGTCGCCCGCGTCCTCAAGGTCGCCGAGACGGTCTCGGGGCTGCTCGCCGAGGCGCCGCGCGGCTACGAACAGTCCATCGAGGACGCGCGGCGGCAGTTCGACCGGCTCCTCGCGCCCGGATGGCTCCTCGTGGACGACTTCGCCAGATCGCTTGTGCATTTTCAGGGCCTCGAGCTGCGGATCACGCGGATGCTCGGCGCCCCGCCGGCGAAGGACTTGCAGAAGCTGGAGCGCTACGAGGCCGAGACCGCCGCGATCGATTGGCGCGGGTCCGGGTGCGAATGCGGGAAGGGCCCGCCCGCCGTCGTTCACGCCGCCGCCCTCGCCGCCGACCGCGACCTGCGCCTGAAGCATTTCGCCCCCGAGCTGAGAGCGCGGTTGAAGGGTGGGTAGCCGCAGTGTTCTTTTCCTTGAGTTCCCCGACCGGTGCCGGTATTCCTTTCCGATGGTCGATCTCGCCTCCCTGAGCCGCGAAGAGCTGCGCCGCTGGCTTGCCGAGGGCGGGCGCGGCGCCAACGAAGGCACAGTGTGGACTTGGCTGCACCGCAAGGGAGGGCGAGACCCCGAAGCGCTGCGGCACGAGGGACGTCTTTCTGCAGCGCTGCTCGATCGTATGAGGCGCGAGGGCTGCGTGGGGCGTCCGGCGGTCGCATGGGAACAAAGAGCCGCCGACGGTACGGTGAAATGGCTGCTCTCCTTCGCCGACGGGGCGCGGGTCGAATCGGTCTTCATCCCCGACGGGGACCGGGGCACGCTCTGCGTCTCCAGCCAGGTCGGATGCGCCCTGGCCTGCCGCTTTTGCCACACTGGAACGCAGCGGCTCTCCAGAAATCTCACTGCCGGAGAGATCGTCGGCCAGGTTCTCCTCGCACGGGATCTGCTGGGAGACCACGCATTGCCCGCCGAGATGCCGCGCCGCCTTTCCAATGTCGTCTTCATGGGAATGGGTGAGCCGCTCGCCAACTACGAGTCCGTCGCCACCGCCGTGCGCACGATCTCGGACCGCGACGGCATCGCCATCTCGCGGCGCCGCATCACTGTCTCGACGGCTGGCGTCGTTCCGGCGATCGGGCGTTGCGGGCGCGAGCTGGGGGTCAATCTCGGAGTCTCGCTGCACGCTCCCCGCGACGAGCTGCGCGACCGTCTTGTGCCGGTCAACCGGTGCTACCCGCTCGCCGAGCTGATGAAGGCCTGCTGCGGCTATCCAGGCCTATCCAACAGCCGCCGCATCCTTTTCGCCTACACCTTGCTCGAGGGAGTGAACGACGGGCTTCGCGAGGCGCGGGAGCTGGTGCAATTGCTCGATGATCTTCCGGCGAAGGTGAACCTGATCCCTTTCAATCCCTGGCCCGGAGCGCCCTACCGTCCGACGCCGCCGGATGGCGTCCGCGCCTTCCAGCTCGAACTGCTCGGGGCCGGGATCGCCGCGACGGTGCGCGAGACGCGCGGAGGCGACATCGCCGCAGCCTGCGGACAGTTGAAGACCGAGGCCGCCGCCCGCTGCGTGCCGTAGCCGGCGCAAGCGGCCGGCCACGGGCACGGCATCTACCAGCGCGTGACGAGGGCGAGGTTCTGGAATTCCTCGAGTTCGTCGCCGTCGAGGAAGACCGCTTCGCCGCCGTGCTGGAGGGCGATCTCGATCATTTCGTCGATGGCGTCGTCGATGAATCCCTCGACCTTGGTGGCGACTTCGTGGAGGGGCACGAGCCGGTCGCCGTCCACCCGGGCAGGCTGGAAGTAGCCGCGCTTGACGAAGAGAGTGGCGCCGCGCCCTTCCTGCAGGGCCCGCCAGATGTCGTTGAGGTCGCTGAGGAAGCTTTGTGCGGCGACGGCCTTGTGCAGTTCCGCGACGCGGGCGGCGTTGCGGGCCTCGAAGGCCGGCTGGGCCGCCTCCCACGCCTTGGTGACGACGCGGTGGGGCTGTTCGTCGTCGTGAACGGACTGCGCCGTGGCGATGACGTGGTCGCGGTCGGCGACTTTGCGGTAGTGGGCGATGTTGCGGTCTTCGGTGACGAGGACGAGCGGGCGCGGCTGCTCCTGCCAGACCCGCTGCACCGCCTTGTCGACGCGGTTGAAGAACTCCTCGACGAGCTGGTCGCTGCCGCTGGCCTTGCTGCGCTCCTCCCGGTCGGTGGTGTAGAGCAGGCCGTAGTCCATGGGGAAATCGCCGCCGAGCTCCCGCACGGGACGGTCGGCGAAGGCTTCGACGAGGCGTGCCACCTTGCGGCTGAGGACGAGGGCGTAGTAGGCGTGCTCGGCGTGAAGGGTGCGCACCAGATCGCGCGTCGCGAAGGTGCCGTCGATGACGACGCGGTTGGTCACGGCGACGGGCAGCCGGACGTAGCGGGCCAGATCCTCGTTCACGAAGATGGCGAGGCTCTCGAGGTTTTGTTCGTGGTCGATTTCTCTCGCGACGAGCTCGAGCTTCCCGAGAAAGACTTCGGCGCTGCGCTTGTCCATCACCTCGAGGAGGCGGGTCTCGGCCTCCTTGATGAGATTCTTCAAGAGAATGGGGTCCTGCTGGTTTTCGGGATGGGTCCGGTGGGTGTTGAGGACGATGGAGATGCAGTGGGGCGACTGGACGTTCTTGAGTTCTTCGAGGAGTTCTTTCATTGATGGTCGGTGGGAAACGGCTCACTCAAGGGCATCCCGCCGGAACTGCAAGGAATTCCGCCCCGCGACAGGATCCGCCGCGGAGGAAATGCCGAACCGCGTCCCGGATGCCGCCGGCCCTCCAGGCCCGGCAAGGTCAGTAGCCGAGGGCGATTCCCTCGCGGCGGGGGTCGGCGGCGCCCTGGAGGAATCCGTCGGGTCCGACGAGGATGGCCTGCACCGATCCGAAGCGCGAGGACCGGGTGGTCTTGAATCCGCGGGATTCGAGCTCGCGGCGAAGATCCTTGTCGTTGTGATAGGGCAGCTCGAGTTCGGCGGGCCCGTTGCGGGCGACGACGCGGGGAGCGTTCACGGCGGCCTGCGGATCGAGGCCGTGGTCGAGGATTCCGACGAGGACGTTCAGGGTGATGCCGATAATGCGGCTGCCTCCGGGCGATCCGAGGACGAGGCGGGGTTCGCCTTCGTGGAAGACGAGGGTGGGGGTCATGCTGGAGCGGGGGCGCTTGGCCCCGGGCTCGCCGTCTTCGCCGTCGAGAGCGCTGCGGCGGGGACGCCGTCCTGCCTCCGGGGCGTTGGGCGGGTCGGCCTCTGCTGCCTCTGCGGCGTCCGCATGGGACGGCGCGGCGTCGAAGTCGGTGAGCTGGTTGTTGAGCAGAAAGCCGCGTCCCGGCACGACGATGCCGCAGCCGAAATGCTGCTCGATGGTGGAGGTGATGGCGACGAGGTTGCGGGCCTCGTCGACGACCGAGAAATGGGTGGTCGATTCGCTCTCGGTGTCGGCGGCGGCGGCGGCGGGCTCGTGCCAGAAGGGCGGGCCCGCCTCGCCGGCCTCGGCGGGAACGGTCGCGGCACGCTCCAGTCCGAGCCCGTCGGCGAGCCGCCGGGCGTATTCCTTGTCGAGCAGGGCGGCGCCGGGCACGTCGGCGAAGTCGGCGTCGGCGAGGTAGCGGTTGCGGTCGGCGAAGGCGAGGTTCTGCGCGTCGATGAGCCGGTGCAGCGAATCGGCCCCGCCCCGGGGCAGCTCCCGGAAGCCGGTCGCCTCGAGCAGATTGAGCATCTGCCCGAGGGAGATGCCGCCGCTGGAGGGCGGGGGCATGCCGACGATGCGGTAGCCGTGGTAGTCGGTCTCGACGGGCCGCCGCTCCACCGCGCGGTAGCCGGCGAGGTCCTCGGGCGTCATGAGGCCGGGGCGGACCGAGGCATCGCGGACCGCCGCGACGATGTCGGCGGCGATTTCGCCCCGGTAGAAGTCCCCGGCGCCGTGCTCGGCGAGCCGCCCGAGGGTGGCGGCGAAGTCGGGATTGCGGAAGAGGTCGCCGGCCTGCAGGGGCGTGCCGTCCTCGCGTCCGAAGAGCCGGGCGGATTCGGGGAAGCGCTGGAGACGGTCCCAATGCGCCGCGACGTTCGCGGCGAAGGAATGGCTGACGACGAAGCCGTCGCGGGCGAGCCGCGCCGCCGGAGCGACGGCTTCGGCGAGCGACAGGGTGCCGCGTTCCTCCAGCAGCCGGACGCAGGCGGCCACGGTGCCGGGCACCCCGGCGGCGTTGCCTCCGGTGGCGTGCTCGCGGAACGGCAGGGTGCCGCCCTCTTCGTCGCGGAACTGTTCCGGCCCGAAGTCGGCGGGGGATTCCTCGCGACCGTCGAGGGCGAAGACGGTGCCGCTTTCCGCTTCGTAGCCGAGGGCGAAAAGACCGCCGCCGATGCCGCTGGCGTAGGGCTCTGTCAGGGACAGGACGAACTGCGCCACCACCGCCGCGTCGAAGGCGTTGCCGCCGGCGCGCAGCGTCTCGAGCGCGGCGACGGAGGCGTGCAAAGAGGAGGTCGCGACCATGCCGTGCCGCGCCACGAAGGGACCGCTGGGTCCGGGACCGAGATCGCCGGAATCGGTGCGCACCTCGGGGTCGGAGACGTCGACCGCCTGCTCGGCGGCGGGTGCGCTGCGCGCGGCGAGCAGGCCTAGGGGTGCGAGAAGAGCGAGGGCGAGAGCGGGGGCGAGAGCGAGGGCGGGTCGGAAGGTTTTCATGGAGGCTCGGGCGGGGGGCGCCTGGAATCAATCCTCGATGGCGAGCCCGGCGATCCGGGTGGCGGCCTCGGCGAGGATGGGGAGTTCCTTGGCAAGGAGCCGCAGGCGCCGGTGGATCTCGCCGTCGGCGGGCAGGGCGTTGCCGTCGGCGAAATCGCCGCGCGTCGCATAGACGAAGCGGGGGGAGACGAGGCAGCGGTAGTCGATGGAGAGGCTGTTGATGAAGCCGAGCGGGGCGAGGTAGCTGCGGTCGGCTCCGGCGGTGCAGGCGAGGGCGACGGCCTTGCCCTTCCAGCTTGCGCCGGTCAGCTCGATAAAGTTCTTCGCGGCCGCGTTGAGGTCGTAGTTGTAGATCGGCGAGACGAGGACGATGGCGTCGGCCGCGGCCAGTTCGGCGGTGGCGTCGATGGTGCGCTCGTCGGCGTAGCAACTCGCGCCGTCGCAGTTCGGGAGCGGCCGCTCGCTCAGGGAGAGGAGCCGGGCCGCGTGGCCCTCGGCGGCGAACAGGGCGGCGAGCGTGTCGGCGAGCACGGCGGGCTTGCCGCCGGGGCAGAGGTTGGCGTTGACGATGGAGACGTTCATGGATGGGGGCGGGGATGCGAAGCGGTTCACTCCTTGTCCAGCACCGTCCGCCACCGCTTCGCGAGGTCGGGGCGCTGCTGGGAGAATACGTTGATGACGTGTCCGGCGAAGCTGGAGCCCGCCTTCGAGTAGAGGTCGAAGGCGGTGTCGACGCCGAGGCCGCGGAGTTCGCGGATGTCTTCGGGAAACTTTCCGGCGACGGCGACGACGCCCTCGAAGTCGTGGCGGCGGAGCGTCTCCACCGCGTGGACGTTGGCGGCGTGGGTCGGCATCGCGAGCACGGCGAGGTCGAGATTGTCGCTCGGGCAGACCGCCTCCCAGAAATCGGAGTCGGTGGCGTCGGCGAGCTTCACGTTGCGCTCGCGCTGGAGGTGCTCGGCGACGGCCTTGGGATCGCGGTCGAAGCCGATGACGAGGCCGGGAAAGCGGGCCTCGAGGGCATGGTAGACGGCGAGGCCGACGCGCCCCATCCCAAAGACGGCGATCCGCTCGCCTTGGTCGAGCGTGGGCAGTTCGTCCTCGCGCGGGCCCTTGGACTCCCATCGCTTGAGCCGGTCGCTGATGGGGTCGTAGATGGCTTCGGCGCGGCGGTTGAGCGGCGCGGCGAGGAGAAAGCTGATGGAGAGGGCCAGCGCCACGGCGACGAGCCATTCCGATCCGATCCAGCCTTGGGTCACCCCCAGCGCCATCACGATGAGCCCGAATTCGCTGTAGGTCGAGAGCGAAGTCGCCGCCATCCACGAGGTGCGCGCCCGCAGATTGAAGCGGGTCAGCAGCGCGAAGAAGCCCGCGCTCTTGAGCGGCAGCAGCAGCAGGAAGAACGCGGCCCAGCCCAGTCCCTGCCAGGTCAGCGAGCCCTCCAAGCCGATCTGGAGGAAGAAGCCGACGAGGAGGATGTCGGTGATTTCGTTCAGCGATTTCTTCAGCTCGCCGGAGCGCGGGTGCGCCCCGACGAGAACCCCGACGAAGAGCGCGCCGAGGTCGGCCTTCAAGCCCACCGCCGAGAAGGCCTTGGCGCCGACGACGAAGGCGAGGAAGAGCCCGCAAAGTGTCAGCAGCTCCCCGTGTCCCGATCGGGCCACGATCCAGCCGAGGGCCGGGCGCGCCAACAACATCGCGGCGACCGCGGCGATGGCCCAGAGCGAAGGCACCTTCCCGGTTGAGGCGGTGAGGAAGAGCACCGCGAAGACGTCCTGCATGACGAGGATGCCGATGGCGACGCGGCCGTGGGCGGAGCCGAGGTCGCCGTTCTCGTCGAGGGCCTTCACCGCGAACACCGTGCTGGAGAAACTGAGGGCGAAG
>SLGN01000285.1 GCA_007123695.1 Verrucomicrobiales bacterium | reverse complement strand
GATCATTCCGACGAGGCCGACGAAGTCGAGTTCGGCGACTTCGTCGTGGCCGATCCGGTCGTGGTCCGACTTGCGCGTCGCGATGCCGAGGACGCGTTGGCCGGTCGCGGCGATGCGGTGGATCTCGTCTTCCCAAAAGGCGCGGTCCATGTCCTCGGGCGAGCCGTCGGTGCCGATCTGGCGGGAGCTGCGGTCGAGGAGTTGCTCGGGCGCGCCCTTGACCCAGATGCGGCGTCCGTCCTCGCCGTCCTCGTTCAGAGTGGCCATGTATTTGTGGTCGGACTCGAAGGGCAGCACGTCGATGCGCTCGGATCCCGCGTGGTCGAAGCCCGCCTTCATCGTGAAGACCCGCAAGCCGCCCTCGGTGGGCTCTCCGTGCAGGATCCACTCGCCGTCCTTTTCCTCGACCTCGGAGTCGTTGCAGAGGGCCGCTCCGCGGACGAGGTCGGCCAGGGCGGGTTCGTCCTCGGTACGAACTGCGCTTCCATCGCGCCGGATCTCGCCGTGGGGCCGGTAGCCGGTTCCCTCGATTTCATAGAAGGCCGATGCGGTGCGCGCTGTGCGCGCCGTCATTTCGTTCCGGGTGAGGGTGCCAGTCTTGTCCGAACAGATGACCGTGACCGAGCCGAGGGTCTCCACCGAGGGCAGCTTGCGCACGATGGCCTTCCGCCTCGCCATGCGCTGGACGCCGAGCGCCAGGGTGATGGTCATGATCGCGGGCAGGCCCTCGGGGATGGCCGCGACGGCGAGGCCGATCACGGCGAGGAAGAGTTCGGTCGCGGCGTAGTCGTGGGCGAACCAGCCGATCGCGAAGAACAGGGCGGTCACTCCCAGAATGAAGATCGAAAGCACATTGCCGAAGTGGTCGATCTTCCGCAGCAACGGAGTGCGCGGGGTCGCGACGGCCTCCATCATGCCGCTGATGCGACCGATCTCGGTCGAGGCGCCGGTGGCCACAACGATGCCGCGGCCGCGCCCATAGGTCACCATCGTTCCGGAGAAAGCGATGTTGGTCCGGTCTCCCACGACGGAGTCGGGGTCGACGGTGCCGGACTCTTTCTCCACCGCGATCGATTCGCCGGTAAGCGGCGATTCCTCGATCTTGAGGTTGCGCACCCTCGTCAAACGCAGGTCGGCCGGCACGCGGTCGCCGCTGCGCAGCTCAACGAGGTCGCCGGGCACGAGTTTCTCGGCCAAGATTTTGCGAGGTTTGCCGTCGCGCACGGCGACAGCTTCGGGCGAGAGCATGCTGCGGATGTCTTCGAGGGCCTGCTCGGCCTTGCCTTCCTGGATGAAGCCGATGATCGCGTTGACCACCACGACCGCCAGAATCACGCCGGTATCGACCCAATGCCCCATGAAGGCCGTGGCCATCGCCGCGGCGATCAGCACGTAGATGAGCACATTGTGGAAATGACGGAAGAAACGGACCAGCGGACTGGCCTTGGCTGCTTCCGGAAGGAGGTTCGGTCCGTAGCGCTCCAGTCTCTCCTTGACCTCCTCTTCGGAGAGTCCAGTTCCATCCGTCTGGAGCGCGCCCGCCACCTCTTCGGCGGCGAGCGCGTGCCAGAGACGGTGATCCTCCGCATCGTGCGGCTGCTTGGTTGGGGTCTGTGACGAGGGCATGCTGCTAGGCTACGTGGATCCCACGGCAAAGGCACAGTGGCTGGCGGACTGTGCTTGGCGGCGTTTGCGGCTGCTCAAGCCGCCGCCGCGAGAGGCTCGGAGGCTTTCATTCTCGTCTCGCTGAAGCCCTTGGCAACATGAAAGATGATGCGGTCGAAGAACTCGTCGAGGGCGGTAAGGAAGGCCTGCTCCTGGTAGAGCTGGAAGGCCGTCATTTCGAGATGTTCGTCGCGGGCGTGGCTGAGCACGGTGCGCTTGAGGAGCTGCAGCTTGTAGATGACCTCGTGCAGTGGCATGCCCTCCTCGCGGCGGAGCTTGCCGAGCTTCTCGTAGCGCTCGGCGAGAGCCTTCTCGTCGCGGCGAGCGAGCCAGTGGCCGAGGTTGGAGAGGAGGTCCTTGGCCCGGGATCGCAGCTCCTCGTCGGTCAGGGCGTTGTAGTTGGGCACGGCGGGATCGTTGGCGACGGCGCTGATGGCGCGGTCGGCGATGCGCTCCCACTGGCTTTCGATCAGGCTGACGATTCGGACGGTGAGCATGGTTGTGTCGAGGTTGTAGGTTGGACGGAATGGCATAGGTTCCCCTGGCCATGTGTGAGTCGTCTAGGACAGACGACGCCGGAGGACGTTCGAATCCGAACGTCGATTTTGGACGATTATTGCGGTGCCGGAATCTTCCTCCGGTCCGGGGCTCCGGCACCCTAGCAATGCCGCTCCAGGATGGCGCGCATTTTTCCCTCGCGCGCCTCGATGCTCTCGCAGAGGGCGAACTGGACCCGGGCGCGGTTCAGGTTCTGCGCCTCGTAGCCGACCTTGAAGTAGACGTCTCCGGCGAGGTAGTCCGTGAAGAAACGCAGGCCCAGCTCGAAGGCGATGAGACGGACCGCGTCGTAGAGGTAGCGCTTGTCGCCTTCCGAGAGGAAGCTGCGTGCCTCGGAGAGATATCCGCGGACGAGTGCTTCGAACAGATCGAGTTCGAGGAGAACTTCGGCGAGGTCGGTCGTCTCTTCCCCGGCGGGGTTGCAGCCGCTGCGGACCGCGTCGCCGAAGTCGTAGTGGATCAATCCGGGCTTGACCGTGTCGAGATCGACGATCGCGGTGCCCTTTCCGGTGAAGTTGTCGATCATCACGTTGGTGATCTTCGGGTCGCCGTGAATGGGACGCAGCCGCAGTTCGCCCCGTTCCCGAGCCTCTTCCAGCACCCCGGCGAAGGCGCGCCGTTCCTCGACGAATTTGGCGAGCCGGCGTGCCTCGGAGACGGCGCCGAGCCGGAGACGGGCGCCCTCGCCCGCGACGACGCGGTCGTAGTTCTCCAGATAGGCGGGGGCGATGTGGAAGCCCGGCAGGGTGTCGGCGAGCTCGTCGGCGGGGAAATCCGAGATGATCCGCTGGAAATGCCCGAGGACGCGGCCCGCCTCGGCGGCGTGCTCGGGCTTGCTCACCCTTTCGTAGTTGGTCGAGCTGGCGATCATGGAAAGCGCCCGCCAGCATTCCCCGCGCCCGTCGACGACGTAGTCGGCGCCGTCCTTCGCCGGGATCACGCGAGGCAGTTGCCAGATCCGGTCGGCATCGTCCGCTTCCGCCTCGATGCGGCGGTGGGCGTGGTCGGTCACCGCCTTCATGTTCGCCATCACCGCTGCGGGATCCTTGAAGACGGCGCGGTTGATGCGCTGCAGGATGAACTGCTCTTCGGAAAAGGTGGTGCGCAGGATGACGCGGTAGGTGTCGTTGACGTTCCCCGCGCCGATCGGCTGGAGGGCGACGAGACGACCGGGAACGTCGAACTGGATGGCGATGGATTCCGCGTGCATGAAAGGGGGGCGGGAATAGCAGCCCGAACCCCCCGCCTTGTCAACGCTGGAATGCGGCCCAATGCATCGCGCTGCAGTGCGATGCGGGACCTTCTCGGAACCGATAGAAGTCGCCTCGACTCACTGGCCGGCGAGTTCCCTCGCGAGGGCTTGGCTCTCGGGACTGAGGTTGACGAGCGGATACTGGAAGGTCGAGCCGTCGGGCTTGCGCAGGGTCACCTGTCCGTCGACGAGCGAGACGAAGGCGGCTTCGAGCGATCCTCCTCCGGTGTTCGTCCAGGTTCGCATCTCCGCGCTCATCGCGGGGCTGTCCGCCGCCGTCGCCGGGGCGTCGGCCTGGTCCGCGGAGAATTTGGCGCCCTCGGCGATCCATTGCCGCACCAGGGTGAGCTCCTGGGTCGTCATCGGCTCGGCACCGCGCTCCCGCGCCGGCGGCGGAGGCATCGCGTCGCCGTCACTCCGAGGCAGGCCCGCCTTAATCGAGAGCACGCTGCGACCCGGATCGCCGGGGATGATCAGCGCCTTGTCTCCGCCGATCCGCTTGGCGAAGTCGTCCTCGGAGTCCATGCGGAGACCGCCCTTGGACTTCGGACCCGAGTGGCACTTGAAGCACTTCTTGTTCAGTATCGGTCGGATCTCCTCCTTGTAGTCGAGCGCCCAGAGGGGCGCGAGGAGGCTTCCGGCGAGGACCGCGTTGGCGGCGGCGAAGGTGCGGGTGGGAAACTTCATGGGGCTGGCGCTGGAAAGTTCTGAAACAACCGGAGCAGTATAGGCCTCTGCATCGGCGGGTCAATCGCGAGCATTGCGGCATGGCGGGCGCATTCCCGAGAGGCCGAATTGGCGCAATCGAGCCGGCCCTGCGATCCTGACTTTGTCACACTGGCGGAGTTCGCGCGAAAAAGTAGGAAGAAACACTTGTCTCCCGGCCGCTAGCAGGCAGTTTTGCCGATGAATTAAGGCGGTTTCGCCGCTTGCCGTTCCCATAGATTGATGCTCATCGCAGACCCGTTCCCTTCATGTAGCGCGACCGCCGGCCTTCGGCGGTCGGCGCGTTTGCAGGTAGCCATCGTTTCCCTGCTGATGCCGGGGCTGACGCTTTGGACTTCGCCCGTCTCGGCGAACCCGCGCGGCGG
>SLGN01000341.1 GCA_007123695.1 Verrucomicrobiales bacterium | reverse complement strand
GGAAGAGCTGGTCGCCCTCGACGTAGAAGACGGTCTCCTCGGCATCGGGGTCGCGCGGCTGCGGCCGCAGGGCGAGATCGGCGCGGGCGCCGGGGGCGAGCAGCAGGACGGCGGCGCTTTCTCCGTCGGCGACCTCGGCGGGCGGGCGCGAGCGCACCGCGGCGGCGCTGGAGAACTGCCAGCCCGGCCGGTCGTGGCGGGCCTCGATCTCGGAAAAGGCGGCGCCGCCGGTCGGCAGGACGACGCCGCGGGCGGGCTCGGGCACGGCGACCTCGTAGGAGAAGACGGCCCGCACCTCGGTCTCGGCCGGAGCCTCTTCGGCGGGGGCGAAGGGGTTCTCGACAAAGGGGTTCTCGTCGGAGGGATTCTCGACAAAGGGATTCTCGTCGGAGGCCGGCTCGGGGACTGGGGCCGGCTCCGGCTCGACGAGGGTCACGAGATAGGCGGCGCCGTCGAAGCCGGGGGAGCGCGACAGGTTCAGTCCGGGGCCTTCGAAGGCGGTGAGCACCGCAGGCGCCCGCAGCAGGAGGAAGGTGTCGCCCGGCCGCCCGGCGAAGACGGCTTCGGCCGAGACGCGCATCTTTGCCTCGCCTTGCTTGAGCTCGGCCGTTTGGCGGAGGGACCGGGCGGCGGGAAAGGCGGGCTCTTCGGCCTCGGCGCGGGTCTCCGCGAGCAGGAGGAATCCGGTGGCGGCGATCAGGGAAGCCGCCGCCGCGCCTCCCGGGGGCGGGGAAGGCCGGGGCCGCGCCGGGCGCTGCGGACGGTCTCGCCAGAAGGCGCGGGCACGGGGCAGGAACCAGGCGAGGGCGAGCAGGGCGGCGAGCAGCCCGAAGAACCACGGTTCGCTGGCCCGCTGCCAGAGCAGGCCGCCGAGGATCGCTCCGACGCCGCAGGCGGGCAGCAGTCCGCGGTTTTCCCCCGGTTCGTGGTGGCGCGCCGCGACGAGGGCGGCGATGCCCCCGAGC
Organism: Verrucomicrobiales bacterium; assembly: GCA_007123695.1. Classification (GTDB taxonomy): domain Bacteria; phylum Verrucomicrobiota; class Verrucomicrobiia; order Verrucomicrobiales; family DEV007; genus Arctic95D-9. The sequence goes on along the minus strand of SLGN01000341.1, from coordinate 3,608 downwards.
AGCAGGACCGCGCCGGGCAGGGAGAATCCCGCCCGCCACGCCGGCAGCGACTGGAGTTGCAGGGCCACCTCCTCGCCGGCCGGCAGGGGGGGCAGGCTGATGCGCAGCGGGGCGGCGGGCGCGTCGTGGGTCGCGGCGGCGATGGCGGCGACGAGCGCGACGAGGGACGCCGAGGCCAGGGCGACGAGCCCGAGGAATCGGCGGGGTCGGGTGGGGGCATGGGTCAGGAAGACTCCCGCCACGGCGAGGAAGAGGATCGCGGCGAGCGCGGCGAGCCCCTCGCGCAGCACGGCGGCGAAGCCGGTGGGCGGACGGGTCGGCTGCGGCGGCGCCACCGTGCCGCCCACGGGCACGAGGGAGCGCTTCTCCTCGCCCGAGAGGTGCCATTCCGTCTTCAGCACGGGGGCCTCGACGCGGGGCAGGGCGAGGGTGAAGCCCGCCGCTCCGGTGGCGGCGCGACCGAGGCGCAGGCGCACCTCCTCGGCCGCGTCGGCGGCGCCGGCGCCGCCCGAGCCGGCCAGTGGGATGCGGGTGGTCTCGCCATCCAGCCGGGCGTTGACCGTCGCGCCGCCGACGGAGACCGACCACAGCCGCGTGTCCGGCGGCAGGCGCAGGTCGAGGGCGCCGCGGGCGCGGGACTTCACATGGTAGACGAGGTCGGTCACGGCTTCGCCACCCTCGGCCACGCGGGTGGTGGCCTCGGCGAACTCGACGGCCTGCGGCACCGTCGTTCCCGGCTCGAACCAGCCCACCTCGAGCGAGAGGTCGAAGGGGCGGGCGGTGTATTGCCACACCCCCTGCGAGGGCGCCGCGACGAGCAGGCGGAACTCGGCGGGCAGCTCCAGCGGGTCGAGGGCGAGCAGCTCGGACGAGGCCTCGGCCACGGCGACCCGGACCTGCCCCGGGCTGACGATCTCGACGTAGCCGCGTTCGTCGGATACTCCGAGCGGAGCGACGCGCCCGGCGCGGAGGATGCCGCCGGCTCCGGGCAGGGCCTCCTCGAAAGTCACGAGCAGGGTGCTCGGCCCGATCACCGGCTGGTGCAGCGAGACGACGAGGGTGTCGTCCTCGCGCCGCCAGGTCCGCACGTTCTGCCCCTCGACGGCGGCGTTGGCGAGGTCGGCGGGCACGGCGATCTCCCACTCGCCGACCGGGGCGCCGGTCACGAAGTAGTTGATCACCACGCTGGCGCGGGCGGCGCCTTCGGAGAGCGAGTAGAGGTGGAAGACGTCGGCGGCGACGCTCTTGTCGAGGGGCTCGATGCGCATCGTCGCGCTCCAGCCCGGCTCGCGGATGCGGAAGGCCTGCTGAAGCCGGGGAACCTGCTTGGGAAAATGCGAGAGCGGCTTCTCGGCGAGCTGGTCGGTGCTCTCGACGGCGACGCGGAAGCCGTGCGCGGCGGCCACGCCGACGTCGCCGCGGACCGACTTCGCGTCGGGGTGCCCGAGATGGGGCAGCTCCCAGGTCCCCGCCTCGGCCGCCTCGTTTTTCTCGAAGACGAGGCTCGCGAGCTGGCGTCCGGAGACTTCGCCGCCGAAGAGCAGGGTGACCCGCCGGCGACCTGCGGCGGTCTCGGCGCCGACGAGGAAGTCGGCCAGGGACGCGCCGCTCGCCGACACCAGCGAGTGGTCTTCGGGGAAGTCGACGGTCCATTCGCGGATCGGCGCCTCGCGGATGTCGAGCTCGATGTCGGCGGAGAGGCGCCGCTCCGTCTCGGTCACTTCGTGGACGAGGATCTGCGACACCGCGACCTCGGGCTGGACGCGGTCGGCGGCGACGGAGAGCGCATACTCGCCCGAGGGGAAGCGGTAGACGAAAATCTGCCGCGCTTCCGCCGCGTCGCCGGGATACTGCTCGGGGGAAAGCTGGGCAAGCCCCTCGGCGGCGACGGTCTCGAGGCGCACCGAGCCGAGATTGGAGAGCCGCAGATGCCCGGAATGGCGCACCGTACCCCGCGGGGTCAGGCGGACCAGCGCGGCGCGCACGGGAAAGGCCTCGAGCGGCGTCTGGGTGCGCACCTTCAGGCTCGCCTCGCCCGCGATGGGGCGTCCCAGCGAGACGACGAGGCGGCGGGCTCCGTCCTCGGCATCCTCGACTTTCCACGAGGTCAGGCCGGCTCCCTCGGCCGAGACGACTTCTCCGGCGCCCGCGAGATCGAGCTCGAGACGGTCGATCTCTCCCTGCAGCACGCGGTAGGCGATGGCGTGCTCCTGCCGCAGCAGGCCCGCCCCCAGCGTCGCCTCGACGAGGGCGCTGGTGGAGAAGAAAAGCCGGCCTTGCGCCTTGGCGGCAGCGGGCTTCCACCCGAGGCGGGCGCGCCCGTCGGCCGGGAGGAAGGCGCTCCACCGACCCTCGCGGAACTCGGGGGCAAGTTCGCCGGCGGCGGCGGAGAACTCCGTCCCCTCGGCCTGGCCCTCCAGCGTCAGGGGCGTGACGGCGCCGGACCCGACCGAAAAGTCGAGCCGCCGCCACGGGCCGTCTTCCGAGACCGAGGCGACGAAGGGCAGCTCCAGCGGAAACTCGCCCGTCTCCCCGTAGACGAGGCGCAGGGCGCGGGAGCCCCCGGCCTCGCCGAGGGCGAGGCGGCCGGGCCCTTTTGGCGGCTCTGTCAGGGCCGCGCCGCCGCCGAGCACCGTCAAGGCGGCACCCGCCTCGCGCACCCGCACCGTGCCCCGCAGGACGAAGTCGACGGTGCGGCCAGAGGCATCGACGACGCCGTGCAGGCTCGCGTCCTCGAGGGCGGCCGGTTCGGGCACGAGCCCCGACCGGTGCGCCCGCACCACGAGGCGGCCGCCCGTGTCGGACTGGTGGCGCAGGGGCTCGCCGCCCCCGGGTTCGGCGATGGGCAGGAAGCCCTCCGCCTCGGCGAGGCGGCCCGAGATCCCGGGGGCGAAGGCGATCCCGACCACGGATTGAAAACCAGCCGTCCCGGAGTCGCCGGGGCCGAAATGCGCGATTTCCGCGAGCGCGGGCAGGTCCCCGAAGGCGGGGGATTCGAGACGCACCTCGAAGCCGAGAGAGTCCGCCTCCGGATCCTTCGCCACGACCTCCAGCAGCCGCGTGCCCTCCTTCCCCTCGCGGACCGACCAGGCGGCGACCGGCTCGCCCTCGACCGCGACGACCCGGTCGGGTCCGCGCAGTCCGATCCGGCAGGCCGTGCCCCCGCCCTGGATGCGGACCGCCTTCACCGTCGCGGCGGTGGCGACCCGGTCGGCGTAGACCGTGCTGAGGCTCTCGACGCGGATCGAGTGCAGCGTCGGCGGCTTCGGCCGCTCGCCCCGCGTGTCGATGATGATCCGCCCCGAAGCATCGGCAACGACCTCCGGCGCGTCGGCTTCGGTCTCCTGGGCGGAGAGAGGGACCGCGAGGAGAAAGGCGAGAAGAAAGCAAAGAGGGTTGAGTCGCGGATTCATGAGGGTTTGGTGGGGGAAGAAAGAGGGTTGAGTCGCTGACCGAAGGGGGTTGGTTGGTCGGGTGGCGGAGTGGTGGAGCGTCCCGGAGGAACGCGAGAAAGTAGCCGGGGGTGGACCTCGCGGATCGAGGGGAACCCCCGGACCTTCGGACATTCATAGCAGAGCGCCCTGGAGGGGCGCGAGAAGGGGCCGAAG
>SLGN01000443.1 GCA_007123695.1 Verrucomicrobiales bacterium | reverse complement strand
TTCCAGCACACCGGCACGAAGCTCGCCGACCTGCCCAACCTGCGCGCCAGCCTCGCCAAGATGCGGCTCGAGACCGACAAGGCCCGCGCCTACCTCGTCGCCGTGCTGCAAAAGCTCGGCTCGGACGATCCCGAGGCGATGCGCCACGCCCTCGCCCTGAAGGACAGCTCCTCCGAGACCGCCGCCGCCGTCGCCGATCTGGCGATGCGCTGCTGCGGCGGGGCCGCCTTCAGCAAGCACCTCGGGCTGGAGCGCCCCTTCCGCGACGCCCGGGCCGCCATCGTCATGGCGCCGACGACCGACCACCTCCGCGAATTCACCGGTCGCCTCCTCGTCGGGATGCCCTTGTTTGGGTGAAGGGCTTGGGAGAGGGACGCGAGCCCGCACCTCTGAAGCGTCGTTTTTTGCGGGAATGTCCGGTTTGACGCATCACAACACCGGTCGTAGTCTAGATTATGATTGTTGAGGAGTTTCCTGAGATTCAGCGTCTTTCTCTTTCGCGTCGCCTCGTTTTGGCTGCCGAGATTCTCGAAAGTGCCACCGACTCCGCGCCTGAAGAGCCGGATCCGGAGATTGTCCGCATCCTCGACGAACGAATTGCGGAACACGAAGGGGATCCCGGGGGCGGTTCGCCGTGGAGCCTTGTCAAAGCCCGCCTCCTCGCCAGCCGTGAAGCTTGAGGTGATCTGGACCCGCCGTGCCGAAAACGATCTCCTTCGCGAGTTCTCTCGGCTTGATGAGTATGACGATCACGTCGCGACGGGATTTCTCGAATCCGTCGATGCTGCCACCCGCCTACTCAGCATGAACCCGGAAATGGCCCCAATTTACTCCGGTCGCCATCGTCGCCTGCTTCTTAGAGACCGAAGGCTCGGTCTTTTCTACTGTTTCGATTCGAGGGGCATCATAGTCCATGCTATCTGCGACCTTCGCCAAGACCGCGAAGCGATTCTCCGTCATCTGCGCAATTAGTTACGACTCTTTCATCCCCACCCAAGACACCCCTAAAAATCATGTCCACCCCTGTCATCGTCGGTGCTGTCCTCTACGATCCCAAGGTCTCTGTGATCTGGGAGATCATCCGCGACTTCTTCGAGTCGAACCAGTGTCCCATGGACGTGAAGCTCTACGCCGACTACGACCTGCAGAACGAGGCCCTCATGGCCGGCGAGATCGACATGGCGTGGAACTCGCCCCTCGCCTGGCTCGACGCCCAGCGTCGCAGCGGCGGCACCTGCCGCGCCATCGCGATGCGCGACACCGACCGCGACCGGGTCTCGCACCTCATCGTCCCGGCGGACAGCCCCGCGACCACCGTCTCCGATCTGCGCGGCAAACGCGTCGCCCTCGGGGCCGAAGACTCGCCCCAGGCCCGCCTCATTCCCCAGGGGCTCCTCGCTCGCCACGGGCTCCAGCCCGCCGATTACGAGGCGATTCGGCACGATCTCCTCGTGGGGCTCCACGGCGACCACATCGGCGGCGAAAAAGAGGCCTTCCTCACCCTCTCGCGAGGCGAGGCCGACGCCTCCGCCCTGATCGACCTGAACTGGGAGGCCTGGACCAAGGACGGCACCATCGACCCGGTGAAGTACCGCATCCTCGCCACGACCGACCCCTACGACCACTGCGTCTTCGCCGTGCGCGAGGACTTTCCCGCCGATCGCGAGCAGCCCTGGCTCGAGGTGCTGCACCGGATGAGCTACGACGACCCGACCCACCGCGAGATGATGGACCTCGAGGGGCTCAAGAAGTGGGAGCCGGGACGCACCAGCGGCTTCGGTCCCCTCGCCGAGGCCTGCGAGCTGCTCGGCTTCTTCGACCGCTGAAGTCCCCTTTTTCCCCTCCTTACCCATGGATTTCACGGTCACCCAAGTCGGCTCTTGGCCGCGATCCGAGGAACTGCTCGCCGCCTTGCGCGAAAAGCGCATGGGCCGGCTCTCGCCCGCAGACTTCGATGCGGTCGCCGACCGCGAGATCCTGCGTTGCCTCCGGCATCAGGAGGAGGCCGGGGTCGATCTCGTCGTCGACGGCGAACTACGGCGCGACAACTTCTACTCCTTCCTCACCGACAAGGTCGAGGGCACCCAACTGATGTCGCTCGCCGAGATGCTCGACACGGTCGAGGACAAGGCCGCCTTCGAGGAGATGCTCGAGACCCTCGACGCGCCCGCCTTCGCCATCCGCAACCCCACCTGCGTCGGCAAAATGAACCGCCGCGGAACCCTCGCCGTCGACGACCTGCGCTTCGTCCGACGGCACACCGACAAGCCGGTCAAGGTGACCCTGCCCGGCCCCTACCTGCTGACCCGCGCGATGTGGGTCACCGCCCACACCCAGGCGGTCTACGGGGACAAGCCCGTCATGGCCGAGGACGTTGTCCGCATCCTGCGCGAGGAGCTCGCCGACCTCGTCGCCGAGGGCGCCGACTTCGTCCAGTTCGACGAGCCCGTCCTCACCGAAGTCGTCCACAGCGGCGACTCGAAGAAGCGCACCTTCATGTGCGCGACCCTCGCGACTCGCCGGGATCCCAGCGAGGAGCTCGCCTACGCCTCGGAGCTGATGAACCGCGTCGTCGCCGGATTCGAGGACAAGCTGCGCCTCGGCATCCACGTCTGCCGGGGAAACTGGTCGAAGCGCGAGGACGTCCTCATCACTGGCGACTACCAGCCCCTCGTCGATTGCTTCCGCCGGATGAACCTGCACCAGTATGTGCTCGAGTACGCGACCCCCCGCGCCGGCGAGCTCGACGTGATCGGACGCGCCCTCGGCGACCGCGAGATCGGCCTCGGCTGCATCAATCCGCGCACCGACGAGGCCGAGACGCCCGAATCCATCGTCGAGCGCGCCACCGAGGCGATGGCCTACTGGTCGCCCTCGCAGATCACCCTCAATCCCGACTGCGGCTTCGGCTGCTTCGCGAACCGCTGCGTCAACGAGGAGGCCATCGCGGTGGAGAAGCTCCGGTCGATGACTGAGGCGGCGCGGCGGCTGCGGGCGGGATAGCCCGCCAAGCGGAAGGCACATTTGACGATCCCATGTCCGTTCACCTTTGGGGCGGCGGATGATCCGCTGCTTTCGAGCGATCATCCCCTGCGGATGAACTGCGGACCCTCCACTTCGCCGTCGTAGTATCGGTGAAAGACCGGGCAGGCCGAACCGGAGAGCGGGGGAACGATCCAGGACCAGTCTCCAGGCACCTTGCGATCGCAATCCGCTTCCCTATTGAGGTGACGCATGAACTGCTCGGAGGCGCTGTGGTGATCGACCATGGTGACCCCCTCGCTAATGAAGGAGTGAAGCACCGCTTGGTTCAATTCCACCAGCGCGCGGTCCTTCCACAGGGAGGCATGGTTCGACGTGTCCAGTCCCATGCGGGCGGCGACGTCCGGCAGCAGGTTGTAGCGGTGCGGGTCGCCGAGATTTCGCGACCCGATCTCCGTTCCCATGTAGAACCCGCTGAAAGGAGCGGCCGTGTAGCGGTGATCCCCGACCCTGAGAATCATGTCGGTGACGGCGGGAACCGCGTGCCATTTCAACTTGAGATCGGCGAACCAAGCCAACGAGGGATGGCGCAGGGGGACTTCCAGCACGGCGTCTCGCGGCAGTTCGAAGTAGCGGGGCGGGAAGCCGGAGACCTCGATCAAAAGGGGGAGAAGGTCGAAGGGCGTCTGTGGAGCGGGCGGTCGCCATCCCATCGCGACGAGGGTCTCGGTGAGCTCGATCTGCTCGGGGTCGCCGAGGACCTTGCCGTCGGGCAAGCGGTAGCCGGCATAGCGGATGAGCTGCCGGTTGCGGATGAGGATTTCCCGATTCTCCTCGGCTGGGGCGAACACCGTTATCCAAGGCTTGATGCGTCCGCGGTTGGTGGATCGGCGAAGGTGTTCGACGCAGGCCTCAAAGACCTCTCCCGGAGTGCGGGCGTCGCGGGCGTCGGTGAGTTCGAGCGTCTCCCAAAAGAGACGACCGATACATCGGGAGTGGTTCCTCCACGCAATTCGGGCCTGGTCCCGAAGATGCAACGCGGAAGGTGTCGCGTTCCGGTTCGGCCAGGGGCAGTCGTGAACTGGGGATAGAGGCACCATTCCGGGGATTCGCACGGCTTTAGACCACCCTCACCAGCGCCCCGCCATCAGCCGCCTCGATCCGGCCGACCACGGCGCGGCAGAGGGTTTCCTCCGCTTCGCAGATCGCGAGGACCTCGTCGAGGTGCCGCTCGGGCACGCAGCAGAGGAGACCGCCACTGGTCTGGGCGTCGGCGAGGAGCAGCCGCATCGCCTCGCTGACGCCCGGGGCGAAATCGACCTCGCTTTCGGAGGTCTCGAGGTTCTGCTTCGTGCCGCCGGGCACGCAGCCTTCCTCGATGAGGCGGATCACCTCGGGATCGATCGCCGGGATCGCGGCGGAGTCGAGCACCGCGACGGTGCCGCTGGCACGGCAGAGCGAGCGCAGGTGGCCGAGGAGGCCGAAGCCGGTCACGTCGGTGGCGCATTTCACGAGTCCGCGCTCGGCGAGAGTCTGGCCCGGCTGGTTGAGGCGGCTCATGAGGGCGACGGTGCGCTCGACGAGAGCCTCCGCGACGAG
>SLGN01000168.1 GCA_007123695.1 Verrucomicrobiales bacterium | reverse complement strand
GACCTGACGCCACGGCTCTTCGGAGGTGTCGAAGACGACGAGGATGCCCGCAGTCGCAAAGGCGGCGCGACCCGCCTTGCGGGAAACGTGCCAGGCCTTGGGCTGGAAGCCGATCGAAGCGACCGTTGCGCCATCGACCGGAGCAGGCGATCGCGCGCCGTCCGCAGTTTCGTCGCGGAGCAGCCAGCCCTGAAGTTCCGGAGGGCGTCTCGTCTCGCCACCGGTCCAAACGAGGGCAAGGGAACGGAAGGACGTCGCCGGATCGCCGTCCTCTCCTCTGGGATGGGGTCGCGCCGATTGGCCGAACACTTGACGGAGGGGCATGAGCGCCGCCCCCGAAGGACCGAAGCGGTCGGCCAATTCCAGGAGAGACCGCCGTCCCAGAGGCTCGTCCGCCTCGTTCAGAGCGACCAGCAGCAAAGCTCCGAGAGATGCGAGCGGGCTGTTCTCGCCTTCCGCCGCCATTGACGGCGGCGCGGTCTCCGAGAGCGATGCGATATTGAGAAGCAGTCGATCATCGAGAGCGGCGGCGAGATTCTCTCCGAGAACCGCGCCAAAAGGACCGGCGCGGACTGGCTCGGACTGCGCGTCGAGATCCCAGTCCGGCGCCGCGGTTGCGAAGGGAACGGGTTCTCCCATGGAGACGGCCGCCGACTGCGGATCGCGCAGTATGGCCCGCATCCAGCCCCGATCGACCTTTGTCGGGAACGAGGCCGAACCGTCGACTCCGGCTTCGGCCAGCACGGTCGCCGAGCGAAGGTTCTGAGGACTGTCGCCGACGAGGATCTCGAGATCGTACTTCCCGTCCAAGGAATGGAGCGGGAAGCGACCCGCAGAACCGCTGCGGGATGCGGTCGCGCCTTGGCCCGTCGGAGGGAGGACGGCAAACGCATCGAGCGCGTTGAACCCGAGGGAAGGCGCCCCGGGGAAGGATCCGCGCGTTGCCACCTCGGAGACGAAACGCCAATTGACCGCAATGCCGCCCTCTTCGGCGGGTCGGGCACTTTGCAGGATGAAATGGGGAAGGGCCGGGGCTGTGTCGTCCAGCATCGCAAGGCGGTGCCGGAGCGAGGCGTCCGCCCGCCGCATCTCCGCGCTGTCGCCGAGGGAGGCAAGCATCGCGACCGATTCGGAAAGCTGTTTCAGGGCATCGACGCGGCCGAAGGCGAGAAACGCCTCGCCGAGGTCGAGCGCGTGGTCGATGGGAAGGTCTTCGTAGGGGGCGTAGGTGTTCGAGTGGCGGTTCCAGATTTCGTGCGCGAGTTCGGCGAAGGGCGCTCCTTCCTTGCCCGAAGCCTCCGCCGCAGCCATGAGGGCTTCCAGCGTCGCGACGGTCCACACCGTCTTGAAGGATCCCGAGAGGCTGTCTTCGCAGTCCTGCCGCCATTTCTCGGCAATCACGTCCCGCGAGGCGCCGTCCTCGGCCCGGGCGGCGAGTCCGGCCAATTCGAGCCAATTCGACGCATTCAAGGAACTGGCGCCCGCCACGAGGTGCGGAAGGATCCGCCGGATTGCCTCGCCGCCGCCGCCCTCCTCGACGAATGGGGTGACCTTCGACGCGAGGCGGACGGTGCCGGATTCCACCGGCTCTTCTGCCTCGAGCATCGCGAGGATCCCGGTTTCGAAAAAGCTGACGAGACCGGAGCGATCGACCCGTTCGCTCGGGGCATAGAGGCAGAGGCGCCACGCGGCGCGAAGCGCCGAGAGGGGCTCGAGCCCGGTCAAGAGCCCGAGATCGTCCTGCTCCAGCGCCCTCGTCCGTGCGAGGGCGATGATCGCGCAGGAGACGAGGTGCTCGTCGTCGGGCCTGGCCTTCGCCTCGCCGACCAGCGCCGTGACGAAGGCCGGAGCGTCCTCCCCGCGCAGTGCGAGATCGAGCCAAGGGGCGATCTCGCCGTCCGCCGCCACTTCCTTCTCCTTGCCGCCCCACGACCGCCGCGCCGCGTGCACGCCGGGCGGCAGGTTGGGGAACCCCTCTTTGTGGACGGACTCGTCCTGCGGCCAGACGCCGCGCATGGTCCATCGCGCGAGGTCGGTCGCGAACTCCTTTTCCCCGCGCCGTTCCAGTTCGAGAGCCCGCTCGCCGAGAAACTTGAAGCTGGCGAGCAACAGATGCGGCTGGCGGGCGTGCACCGTCTGCAACAGCGCACCGATGATCTCGCGACGTTCCTTCACGCGGGTGTCGCCAAGGGCAAGGGTCAGCACCTCTTCGAGGACGACGGTTGCGGCAATGCCTGCCGAGTCCCGCTTGCTGCCCCGCAGAGATTCGGACATGGCGGCGACCAGCTCGTCGGTCCGGCGAGCCTCGACGGCGGACTTCAGCGCCTTGCGTGCTTGGAACCAGGGCTCGCAGCTCTCCCGAAAAGCGAAATCGGTCCGGCGAAGGCCCTCCAGCAAGGCATCGGTGGCTTCGCGCTCGCTCTCTTCACGTCGCCTCAGCCAAAAATCGGTCTTCTTCTCGTTGAGCCGCCGGTCCAGCGATTCGGCGGCGGTGCGTTCCTCGTCCGGAACGGCCAAGGCCCGGGCGAGTTCGGCGAAGAGCGCGGCATGGCCGGCGTAGTCGGGCTCCTCCTTGATCTCGTCCTTGAGCCATTCGTAGTAAAAGCGCCTCTCCTCCTCGTCGTTCGCGATTCTGTCCATGATGCGCCGGGCGGACTGGAAAACCGAAGACGAACGCAGCGCCTCGACCGCCCGCTGGATTTTCGATTCGGCCGTGGGAGCCGGCTTGGGCGGGGGCGAGGTCGTCGTCGTCACAATCCGCTGCTCCGGCATGTAGAGGCGTTGGAGCAGGTGTCTCTCGGATCCGTCGGCATCGGCAAGTTCCTGGGCGAGGCTGCGGGCTTTGTCCGGGTCTCCATAGCTCCGAACGACCGAGGCGAGGGTCGCTTTGGCCAGAAGGCTGTCGGATGTTTCCAGCGTCGCCAGGATCGCCGAGACCTGCGGTCCCGTGACTTCGGTGAAACGATCCAGATCATGCGGAACGTTGCCCAGTGCATCCCAGAACGAAAGCAAGTCCCGGACGAAAGGATGGCGGTCGGCCAGCTCTTGCAGGGCGGGTCGGCGGGCGGGGACGGGCTCGACGACGGCGACTCCGTAGGCGGCCACCGCCTTCGCCCGGATGCGCAGCAGCGTCCGTTCGTGATCGCTCGAGTTCGAACGATTCAAGTTGGGAAGTTCGGCGACGAGAAAGGGCGGCTCCTGCGGCTCAAAATCGTGGCTGGACGAGACGACAGCTACGCGCCGCCGGATCGAAGGCTTCCATTCCAGGCCCCACAGGGCATGGGGCAAGGCATCGACCGCCAGCGCTTCGGCAGCGGCGCTGGAGGCAGCGAAGGATGTCCCCGCAGCCGCGGCCGCAGGATCGAGCTTCATGCAAGCCTCGTCGATGCGTTCCCTGAAAAGGGCCTGCCGCTTCGGGGATCGGCTTTCGCTGACGAGCATCGTGGTGATCCCGGCGCGGTTCGCAAGCAACTCGCGTCCCAGAGCCGGGCTGATCTCGGCAGGGTCCCGGGTCGATGCTTCCTCCGAGATGAAGCGGGTCAACAACCAGTTCGGGTAGCGCTTCGCCAGGGTCGTCCAATGGCGCTCGACGGAGAGGGGCGGTTCGTCGGTCGGTAGGGCGGCTCCGGCTGCGGCAGCGGTGGACTGCGCGCGGTTCGCCAGACGCCACAACCTCTGCAAATAGGGCAGGGGCAGGCGTTCCAGATCCCCCTCGTCGGCCATGAAATCGACTGCTTCCAACGGGGTTCCCCTCGCGATCAGGTCCATCGCCCGGGCACCGACGCCGTCGCCGACCGATCCCGGCTTGCCCATCGCCTCGGAATCCAGTCCGACAGCATCGCGAATGCGCCAGAGAAAGGCGAGAAGCTCCGTGCCTCTTCCGGGCGCGGCGATGGATCGGAGGGAGGATTGCAGCGACGGATTCGGCGATAGATCGGGGAGAGGCTGCGTCGACCACAGAGTATCTCGGACGCGGAAATTGGTAAAAAGATCGACCTCGAGGGAAAACGGAAAGCGCGTTTCCATGGTCCCGATGAAATCCTTTCCTCGCAGATTCCAGACGACAGCGGTCATGGGCCGGGCGAGGCCGAGCTCGCGTCGCTCGTAGCGGTAGCCGAAATTGAGATACGCCCTCGGACGCCGGCGAGACGAATGGAGGCTACTCCCGTCGGGGCAGTCCCGAAGAAGCCGGACAAAATCGTCGTTGGCTACGTCGCCCCAAAGCCGGACGGCCTCCTCCCTGAGCTGATCGGGGCCCTCCCCGGACTGGGCGCGCAGGATCAAGGCGCAGAGGCGCCAGGTGGGATGGTCGGCTTCCTCGAAAATCTCGGCGAGCAGGAATTCATGGACCCGTCGCGCATCTTCCGGGGTCGTGATGGCGGGAAAGATCAGCGCAAGGAGAGCGGGATCGTCGCGGACTACGGACTTCACCAACGCGAATGCTCCGAGGGCGGACTCCAGACGTTTGTCGAAGTCTCTACTAGCCATCGAAACAGCAGAGGAAAGAATGAACCGCAGCATGTTGCCTCCGGAGCGCTCCTCCTCGTTGATCCCTTTGAGCAAGGGCTTCGGGTCGGCAAACAAAGT
>SLGN01000509.1 GCA_007123695.1 Verrucomicrobiales bacterium | reverse complement strand
TTTTTCCGTCGCGGTTGCGGTTTTGGAGAAAGAAGCGAAGATCCCGTAATATGGCAGAATCTTGCGTTCCTTCCGGTGTCGGCGTCGTCTTCGATCTCGATGGGGTTCTTGTTGACTCGCACGACCAGCACGAGAGGAGCTGGTTCCTCCTTGCGGGCGAGATCGGGAAGAGCCTGACGAGGGAGCAGTTCAAGGAGTCCTTCGGGATGCGGAACTCGATGTGCATTCCCCATGTCTTCGGTTGGGCCCGGCCGGAGGACGTGGAGGAAATCGAAGCTCTCGGCGAACGCAAGGAGGCGCTCTACCGGGATCTGCTCGCCGCTTCGGGAATCGAGGCCCTTCCAGGCGTCGAACCTCTCCTCGAATCTCTCGAGGCGGCTGGGGTTCCGGTCTCCCTCGGCTCGTCGACTTCGCGGAAAAACATCGAGGTCTGCCTCGCCACGACGGGGCTGGACCGCTTTTTCGGTGCGAACTTCACCGGTGCCGAGGATGTGCAAAGGGGAAAGCCGCATCCCGACGTGTTTCTCGAAGCAGCCCGGAAAATCGGTCGCCAGCCGACGGGCTGCCTTGTGGTGGAGGACGCCCATGTCGGGATCGAGGCGGCGCTGGCCGCCGGGATGAAGGCGCTGGCGGTCGCGACGACGCATCCCGCGGAAAGCTTCGCCGAGAGCGGGGCGGCCCTGGTGGTCGATTCCCTCGTCGGGATCGACGCTGCCACGGTGTTCGCGATCTTGGCGGGCGGGTGAGGCGATCCGCCAAGCGCTTCACCACCCGAGCATCCGCCCGATCGCCGTCCGGGCAGCCGTTTCGAGAATGGCGGCTTCGGCGTGCGACACGGGTATGCTCACCTTGCGGAGGCTTTTGTCCTCCTGTTCCTGGCGCGAGATGGTGAGGAGGTAGGGAGCCCGGTCGGGGTCGGTTTGGTAAGTGAGCTCGAAGGCGCTGTTGGCCCGCTCGGAACGGTGGAATAGCTTGGTCTGCGACTGGCGGCCCTGCAGGGTGGCGAGGACGTCGCCGAGGTCGGAAAGAGCCCATTTCATGGTGATCTTGGTCTCCCAGTCGAATTGCTTGTCTCCCGACTGCCGCGCGGCATCCACGAAGACGCACGATTTCTCGCGGTTCCATTCGAAGCGGACGACCCCGCCGCTGCCCCGGCTGTTGGGCTTGTAGATGGCGTAGGTGGGTCCGTATTTGTTCGCGGATTCTTCGTTTTCCGGTTCCTTGGTCTTCATGCTCGCTCGCGAAGTGGGGTGGGAAGAGGGCCGGGGATTCCTCCGCCGACTCCGAGAATTGTCGGTTGGGTTGGTTCTCGTCTACTCGGTGGCCGCTTTCGAGGCGCCGAAATTGGGAAAGGCGAAAAAGTAAGCGGCGGCATTCAGGGAACCACGATGCCGCCGGGCAGGGTCTGGAGCTGGGACGGGGCGGAGGCAGGCGCCTCGCCGGGAGCCGTCCGCATGAGATCGGGGTCGGGGTTCGGAATGCGGAACTCCTTCGGGATGGCGAGCGCTTCCTCGAGATTCTTGATCTCCTTGATCAGGGTGGGGAGATGCTGGTGCTCGCCTTCGCGGTAGAGGCCCATGAGGTGGGCATAGGCTTCCTCTTCGTGGCCCGGGCACCGGGCGAGGAAGTATCCGTGGAAACGCCGCGAATAGCCGGGAGCGCCGGGCAGATCCATGAGTTCGCCGTAGACGCGGGCGACGGCGCAGTCGTCCTTGAGTTTTTCCCGGTAGACTTCCGCGAGCTGGATGCGGATGGCGACGGAATCGGGGATTTGCGCAATGCCGCGCTCGGCCAGTTCGATGGCCTGGAACGCGTATTCGCGGAACCGCCGCTCCCTCTCGAAGGCGGGAAGGTTCTGGCTCGTCTCCATGTTGGCCGTGGCGTTGATCCCGAGATGCCACACCACCGAGGTCCAGTGGGTTTCGTCGCGCGGTTCCAGGCTGGTGATGATCTGGTAGGTCTGGCGCAGGGAGTCCCAGGATTTCGTGCTGAAATGCCCGAAGGCCTCGAGCGTGAGGTAGGTGGCGACGAGGGGGCGGAGACCGCCGAGAGTGCCCATCAGCGCCGACTGCCCCATCTGCTCGAGCGCTCCCTGCGCTGGAGGCGGCAGCAGCAAGTTCGCCTCGACAAGGCGGGTGCGCAGCCCCTGCTCGACCGGGGTCCGCAGCAATCCGAAGCCGCCGAGAAGGGCGAGGGCGAGGAGCGGTCTCGGTAAAATTTGAAACAGGCGCTTCATCGACGCGGTGCGCGGTCTAGAACTCCTTGTCGACGAAGACGAGCAGGGAGAGAAGGAGGAAAACGAGCAGATAGGCCCCGGTGACCGCGCCCATCTGCCATACGAGCGCGTAGACCACTGGCTCGCCCTGCACGATGCCCTCGCTGAAGGAAAAGAGCTGGAAGTCGGGGATGAGGATCTTGATGAGCTTCACGAGCATCTGGACGAAGACGCTGTTGTTCGTCTCGTGGAGCCAGAAGCTGGTCGCCATGGAGTGGGCATGCCCGATGAGGAACACGAGGATGCTGACGATGATGGTGAACAGGGAGCTGGAGGCGAAGGTCGAGAGAAAAATCGTGACCGCGGCAACCACGGCGGCCTTGAAGAAAGACGCCAGCACCGCGATGCCGAGTTCGGCGCGCAAGCCCTGCTGGCGGATCAATCCGACTTGTTCGGCGATCTCCGCGTCGCTGTAGCGACCGTCGGCCGTCATGGCCTCGACCTCGGCAGCGACGAAGAGCGCCTCGCGCGCCCCGATCATGACGGCGCAGATCGCATACATGGCGAGCAGGGAGACCCCGACGACGACGAGGACCCCGCCCAGCTTGCCGAGGAGGTATTCGATGCGGC
This sequence comes from Verrucomicrobiales bacterium, assembly GCA_007123695.1. Taxonomy (GTDB): domain Bacteria; phylum Verrucomicrobiota; class Verrucomicrobiia; order Verrucomicrobiales; family DEV007; genus Arctic95D-9. Next base: position 12,897 of record SLGN01000509.1, on the reverse strand, counting down.
GCACCGGCTTCGAGAGAATGGTGTAGAGCGTGCGGTCCTCCTGGTCGCGGGGGATCAGCAGGGCCGTCGCGACGATGGCGAAGAGCCACGCAAAGATGTCCATGGTGCCGAAGGAGACCTTCTTGATCATCGACAGCTCCTTGGCCGGGGTCGCGGGAAGGTTGAAGTTCCCGGCGGCCACGACCACGGCGGCGAAGGCGAGCAGGAAGTAGAAGGTCTTCATCCGGACCAACTGCGTGACCGTACCCGAGGCGATGGTGGCGACGCGGCCGAAGGAGAAGAGCGGCACGGGACGGGCCCCGGGAGCCGGGGCCGGAGTGGCGCGGTCGGGTTCGGGATTCGGAGGGGGGGCTTCGTCGCTCATGGCTGGGGGTCTTCGCCGCGCTCGGCGATGCGGACGAAAAGGTGTTCGAGGCTGGTGCGGGGATGGCCTTCGGCGACGAGGCTCGTGCCCTCGTCGCGCTGGACGAGTTCGCGGATTTTCCCAAGGAGCTCCGGAGAGGCGCCCTCGAGGGTGATCGATGTCTGGCTGTCCACCGAGATGAGTTCTTCGAGCGCGCCTTCGCGCCGCATGCGTCCCCGGAAGAGGATGCCGACGCGGTCGCAGACCTCCTGCACCTGCTCGAGCAGATGGGAGCAGAGAAAAACGGTGTAGCCCTCGTCGCGAAGCCGCATGATGAGGTCGCGGATCTGGCGGGAGCCGATCGGATCGACTCCGGCGGTAGGTTCGTCGAGGATCACGAGACGGGGGTTCTGGACGAGCGCCTGGGCGAGGCCGATGCGCTGGAGCATCCCTTTGGAATACCCGCCGAGCCGCCGGGTCGCGGCGCCCTCGAGATCGACGAGCTTGAGCAGTTCGTCGACGCGCCGCTCGAGGTCCCGTCCCTTCATGCCGCAGAGCTTTCCGTAGAAGCGGAGCGTTTCCGCGCCCGAGAGATGTTTGTAGAAATAGGGATTCTCCGGGAGGAAGCCGATCTCGTTCCGCGCCCGGATGTCGCCCGAGTCGAGGCCGAAGACCTTGGCGCTGCCCTTGCTCGGCGCCATCAGGCCGAGCACGACTTTCATGGTGGTCGATTTGCCCGATCCGTTCGGCCCGATCAGTCCATAGACCTCCCCCGCTTTGACGTGGAAAGAGAGGTTGTCCACGGCGACGACGTATTCCCTCTTCAGGCCAAGGCTGAAGACTTTCGTGAGATGGCTAACCTCCACGGCGGAGACTTCGCCGGCTGTGTTCGCTTCTGGGTTCATTCGCGGATGGTGAAGCCCGAGACGCCTTCGAGCGGGGGCACAGGGCGTTCGGTGCGTTCCTGGATGTGGCGGCCAAGGGGGCTGTCGTGGATTTCCTCGATGAAGGCGTCGAGCTCGTCCTCTTCGCCCATCACCTGGAGTTCGACGCGGCCGTCCTCGCAGTTCCTGACCCAACCGAGGAGGTCGAAGCCCTTGGCCAACTGCTTCGTTGCGTAGCGAAAGCCAACGCCCTGGACTCTGCCCACGAAAAAATACTGCCGCGCAATCATCCATGACAGTTAAGCAAAAGACCTCCGGCAATGCCAGCGGAAAGCGGTAGGGCGGTGATCGGGGGCGCAGGAAAAAAATGCCAGACCACCGGGGAGCCCGGTGCCTTGCCGAAAGGCTAAGTGACAAAATCGTGTAAAACCCAGAGTGATAAAAAGGCATTCCGGAACGCAAGGGTAACCGTCCCGAACCAATAACCGGATCCTTAACTAATAACCAGGCTTTTGACTATTGTAAAAGATATCCCAGGATTGGACGCCGCTTTGCCCGTGGACAAACGGGGGGCGTCGCACGTATTTCTTCGGCAGTGAACTACTCGGAATCCATCGACTGGCTCTACGGCACCCAGACCTTCGGGATCAAGCTGGGGCTGGGGAATCCGCGCCGCCTCGTCTCGGCCCTCGGCATTGACCCCGACAAACCGGGTCCGGCAGTGCTCCATGTCGCCGGAACCAACGGCAAGGGCTCGGTCTGCGCCGTCGCCGAGCGCATCCTGCGCGACGCCGGGATCCGGACCGGGCTCTTTACCTCGCCGCACCTCGTCACCTACCGCGAGCGGATCCGGATCGACGGGGAGATGATCTCCGAGGAAGCCGTCGCCGCCGGTCTGACGCGGCTGCGCGGCACGGCAGAGCTTTGCGAAGGGCATCCTACCTTCTTCGAGATCACTCTGGCCTTGGCCATGGGCCATTTCGTCGAGGGAGCCTGCGAGGTCATCGTCCTCGAGACCGGCATGGGCGGGCGCCTCGACGCGACCAATGCGATCGGGTCCGACCTCGCCGTGATCACCCCGATCGGACTCGATCACCAGCAATGGCTCGGCGAAACCATCCGCGAGATCGCAGCGGAAAAGGCCGGCATTCTCAAGCCCGGCGTGCCGGTGATCGTCGGCGACCTCCATCCCGAGGCCCGCGAGGTTGTTGGGCGCCGCGCCCTCGAACTCGACATCCCCTGCGTCGAGGCCCACTCCCTGCCCGAGGGATGGGTTACCGGCCTGAAGGGGCCGCACCAGCGAGCCAACGCCGCCCTCGCCGTCGAGGCCGCCTGCCGCCTCGAAGGAGAACGGCTGACCGAGGAGGGCATCCGCCGATCTGTTGCGGCAGTGGAATGGCCGGGCCGCTTCCAGCGGATCGACGAGGGCCTCATCCTCGACGGCGCCCACAACCCCGCCGCCGCCGCTGTTCTGAGACAGACCTGGCAGGAGGAATGCGGCGGGGAAAAGGCCCATCTCGTCTTCGGGGCGGTCGGATCGAAGGACCTCGTCGGGATCCTGAGGGAGCTGCTTCCCATTCTTGCCTCCGTCGACTTCGTCCCAGTGAAGTCCGAGCGCCGCCTCCCTGTCTCCGAAATGAAGGCCTGCCTCGTCGAGGCGGGCGAAGGCGGTCTTCCTCAGTCGGAGCACGAAACCCTGCCCGAAGCCCTTGCCGCAGCGCGGTCCCGCGGGGGAAGAGTCCTTGTCGCCGGTTCTCTCTTCCTCGTCGGCGAGATGCTAGGGCATTTTCTTGGCGAGCGCTTCGAGACGAGTTTGCAGTAAAGTATCCGAAGATGATCTACCTCGACAACAACGCCACCACCCGCATCGCTCCCGAGGTTCTCGAGGCGATGCGGCCTTGGCTGGAAGAGGCCTACGGCAATCCCTCGGCCGGCTACCGGCTCGGGCGCGAGGCCCGCCGCGCCGTGGAGCGGGCCCGCGAGCAGGTCGCCGCCCTTGTCGGAGCGCGCCCCGACGAGATCGTCTTCACCAGCGGAGGCACCGAGTCGAACAACGCCGCGATCGGCTCGGCGCTCGCCCTGCGGACCGAGCGGCCCGCCCTGCTGACTTCGACCGTCGAGCACAGCGCCGTCGAGGAGGTGGCGAAGTTCCACCAGGAAAACGGACGCGAGGCCCGGTTCTGCCCCGTCGATGCCCTCGGCCGGCTCGACCTCGAAATGTGGCGGGAGCAGCTCGGCAAAGGCGACGTCGCCCTCGCTGCCCTCATCTGGGCGAACAACGAGACCGGGGTGATCAGCCCGCTCGCCGAAGCCGCCGCGCTCGCCGCCGGGCACGACGCCTACTTCCACGTCGATGCCGTCCAGACGGTCGGAAAGATGCCCGTAAGCGTCGCCGACCTGCCGATCCACACCCTTTCCATGTCGGCCCACAAGTTGCACGGCCCCAAGGGCGTCGGCGCGCTCTGGGTCCATCGGCTTGCCCGCTTCCGTCCGGCCCTTTTCGGTGGCGGGCAGGAATCCGGACGCCGCTCCGGAACCGAGAACGTCGCCGCCATCGTCGGCTTCGGAACCGCCGCCGAGCTGGCCGCCTCCGCCCTCGGTTCCGGCGGCGAAGTCGCAGCCCTGCGCGACCGCTTCGAGCGGGGCGTCCTCGCCGCCGTCGAGGGGGCGGAAATCAATGGCGATCCCGGCGCACGCGTGCCCAACACCAGCAATCTCCATTTCCCCGGCATCGACGGCGAGGGCCTGCTGATCCTGCTCGACGAGGCGGGCGTCTGCTGCTCGCCCGGATCGGCCTGCAGCACCGGGCAGGTCAAGCCCAGCCGCATCGTCCGGGCAATGGGGCACCCGGCCGCCCGGGCGCGGTCGAGCGTGCGCTTCTCCCTTTCCCGTTACACCACCGCCGACGAAATCGACGCCGCCGTGGCCGCCGTAGCCAAGGCGGTCGGCAAGCTGCGGGTGGTGTTGCCGGGGCGCTGATCCTCCGGGTATCTCATCCGTCGAGGTCGGGGCGAAGTAGAACTCTGGGGAGCTTAAGTCCGGCAAGCCCGCCAATAGGGAGTGTGGCTCGTTGCCTCCACCGCTCGCCGCTGCCCTCCTATGCCGAGAGGATCCGCAGAGCCGTCCTGAGGCGGTCTTTAGGCGAAGATCTCTTGCGCCACCCGGCCACCTTCGGGCCCGATGAGCCGGTGGGGGCGGCCTTCGTGCTGGTAGGTGAGGGCGTCGGGCTCGAGGCCGAGGAGGTGGAGGATGGTCGCGTGGAGGTCGCGGAAGTGGACCTTTCCCTCGACGGCTCGGGCGCCGGTGTCGTCGGTCCTGCCATGGACGTGCCCGCCCTTCACCCCGCCTCCGGCGAGCCAGAAGGTGAAGCCGTTGGCGTTGTGGCCGGTCTCGTCCTTGCCGTCGTCGGGGACGAGGCCCGGACGCCCGAACTCGCCGCCCCAGACCACGAGGGTGTCCTCCAGCATGCCGCGCTGGTCGAGATCCTCGAGCAGAGCAGCGATGGGCGCGTCGGTCGCCTCGCAGTTGGCCCGCAGGTCGCGGCGGTGATTCTTGTGCTGGTCCCAGCTTCCGTGGTTGAGCTCGACCAAGCGCACCCCGGCCTCGAGGAGGCGGCGTGCGAGGAGACATTGCCGCCCGAAGTCCGACGGCTTGCAGGTGCCCTCCCTGACGCTGCGTCCGACGCGGTATCGCTCCAGCACCTCGGCCGGCTCGCTGCTGGTGTCGAGCAGGCCGGGGGCTTCGGACTGCATGCGGAAGCCGAGCTCCATCGACTCGATGACCGACTCGAGCGCGGCGTCCCCGGCCCGCAGGGACTGGTGCTCGCGGTTCATCGCCTGGACGAGGTCGAGCTGGCGGCGCTGGAGCGAGGCGGGGAGATGTCCCCCGGAGATGTTGGGGATTGTCGCCGCCGACATGTCCTCGCCGTTGACCCCCACCGGGGTGCCCTGATGGACGCTGGGGAGAAAGGCGCTGGAGTAGACCTGCGGCTTCGACGTATTGAGGCTGACGAAGCCGGGCAGGCTGTGGTTCTCCGTGCCGAGGCCGTAGCTGATCCAGGATCCGAGGCTGGGCCGCTGGCGGAGGCGGTCGCCGGTGTGGAGCTGGTGGAAGCTCTGGGCATGGTTGCCGGTGTCGGCGTGCATTCCGTTGAGGACGCAGAGCTTGTCGGCGTGCTTCGCGGTCTCGGGCAGCAGCTCCGAGATCCAGAGCCCGCTCTCTCCATGCTGCGAGAAGCCGAAGACCGAGCCGGGATGCGGCTTGCTCCCCGTCTGCGGCTTGTAGTCGAAGGTGTCGAGCTGCGCGGGGCCGCCGCTCATGCAGAGAAAGACGACGCGCTTGGCCCGGGCCGGATGGCGGGCCACTTTCGGGACGAGCGCGGAGGAGGCGAGGGCGCGTTCCTGACAAAGCGCCGAAAGGGCGAGGTAGCCGAAGCCGCAGGAGGCGGAGCGGAGGAGGCGGCGGCGGGAAAGGGGCGGCTGCATGGCGGATCGGGTGGCGGGTGGGTCGGTCGGGTTCGTTCAGTCGAGGTAGCGGAACTCGTTGGTCGCCAGCAGGCCCTGGCAGGCGGCTGCCCAGGCCATCTCACGCCGCAGGGTCGCGTCGGGCTGTTCCCCGCGCAAGGCCGCGTCCGCGTCCCGCGCGAGCGCGGCGATGCGGTCGGCCTCGCCCCCGAGCGGGTCGCGGGAAAAGACCTGGCGGATTGCGGCGGCGGCGATCTCTTTCTCCCCGTCTTCGGCGGATCCGGGAGAGGCGAGGAGGCGGCGCGCGAGGATCCGCGACTGTTCGACCACGAAGGGGCTGTTGAGGAAGAAGAGCGACTGCGCGGGCAGGGCCGTGGTCTCGCGCTTGCCTTGCGTGGCGAGGGCGTCGGGCAGGTCGAAGGGGGCCAGCTCGGGCGGGGGCGAGTTGCGCAGGTAGCAGAGGTAGACGCTGCGATGGCGGCTCGGCTCGTGCAGGCTCCCCGCGAGCTGCACCATGATGTCGCGATGGCGGATGATCGATCCCTCGGGCCGGGTCGGGTCGAGCTCGCCGCTGGCCTGGAGGAGGCGGTCGCGGATGGCCTCGGCCTCGAGGCGGCGGCGGGAATGGCGGGCGTGGAGACGGTTGTCGGGATCGGCTTCGGCGAGGCGGGCGTCGGCGGCGCTGTCGAGGCGGTAGGCGCGGCTCAGGACCAGCTCGTGCACCAGCGCCTTCGTCGACCAGCCCAGTTCGCCGACGAAGCGGGCCGCGAGATGGTCGAGCAGCTCGGGATGCGAGGGACGTTCTCCGTAGACGCCGAAGTCGTCGGGCGTGGCCACGAGGCCCTCGCCGAAGAGATGCCGCCAGACCCGGTTCACGAAGACCCGCGCAGTGAGGGGGTGGTCGGGGCGCGCGATCCACTCCGCCAGCTCGAGGCGGCCGCTCTCCGATTTCCGCTCGACGAGCTTCTCCCCCGGCATGGCGCAGGCGGTGAGGAAACCCCGGGGAACGCGGTCGCCGAGCTTCTTCGACTCGCCCTTGAGGTTGATGCGCGCGTCCTCCGGCGCAGGCCGGTCGCGCACGCCCATGGCCAGCGGCGTGCCCGGTTCCCACTTCGGCTTCGGAATCGGCTTGGGCTTTCCGGTATTCGACTGGATCGGCGAAACCGTCTCGACGAAGCCCGCCGGAGGCGGCACCCTCGGCGCCGTCGCCAGCACGTGCAGGTCCGTGGCCGGGGCGGTGAGGCCCTCGTTTGCGGCGAGCCCCCACATCGTCTCGGTGCTCTGGAAGATGCCGGCGAGGGCGTAGTAGTCGCGCGTCGGGATGGGGTCGTGCTTGTGGTCGTGGCAGCGGGCGCAGGCCACGCTGAGGCCGAGCAGCCCCGAGCCGACCACCGCGATCTGGTCGTCGACCACGTCCATGTCGAAGTTCTCGTTCATCGCCTTGGCCGGCTTCGCCCCCAGCGCGAGGAAACCGGTCGCGACGAGGCGCCGGTCGCGCTCGGCCGCGTCGGCGGATGCCATCAGGTCGCCCGCGACCTGCTCCCTGACGAAGACGTCGAAGGGGAGGTCCGCGTTGAAGGCGTCGATGACGTAGTCGCGGTAGCGCCAGGCGTGGGGAAAAGTCGGGTTGCGGCTGAGCCCGTCGTTTCCGTTCGACTCGCCGTATCGGGCCACGTCGAGCCAGTGCCGTCCCCAGCGCTCGCCGAAATGGGGCGAGGCGAGCAGCTCGTCGACGAGATCGGCGACGGCCTCGTCCCCACGTGCGGCATGGTCGGCGACGAAGGACCCAACCCTGTCGTACGAGGGACCCAACCCCGTTAGGTCGAAGTGGAGCCGGCGCACGAGCCGCTCGGGCGGGGCGTCGGCGGTCGGCGCGAGCCCGGCCTCCTCAATCCTGGCGAGGAGAAAGCGGTCGATGTCCGAGCGCGGCCATTCTGCGTCGCGGACCGTCGGCAGCTCGGGTTTTTCCACCGGCTGGAATGACCAGTGCGACGTCCTCGTTTCCTCCGGCGGGGCCACCGGCACGGGCGGGCCGGAGCGCGGGTCCGGCGCGCCCATCGCAATCCATTTTTCGAAGTCGGCGACAACGGACTCGGGCAGCGGCTCCTTCGGCGGCATTTCCAGGCCGTCCTCCCATTTCAGGGCGAAGAGCAGCAGCGACTCCTCCGGCTTGCCCGCGACGAGGGCCGCGCCCGATTCGCCGCCCCGCAGCGTCTCCTCCTTGGTGTCGAGCCGCAGCTTGCCGCCGAGCTTCTTGGCGTCCTCCGAATGGCACTCGTAGCAATGCTTGACCAAGGCGGGCCGGATCTTCGACTCGAAGAAGGCGAGGTCGGCCTTTTCGTCGCCTCGCGACGGTCCCGCCGCCCCGGTGATGAGCAGGGGCAGAGAGAGGAGGCAAAGGCGCGAGACGGGGGACACCTTGGACATGCGGCGGTTCCGGGGGCTGGGGAGAGTCTACAGGATGCCCGCCCGAAGCGGCAAGGGCTGGGGGGGACGTGTTCGGGCCAGAGAGCGGATCGATCGGCTGCTTACCCCTCGTGCCCGAAATCCGCAATTTTTCCAGGAATCCCATTGACCGCACACACCGGTTCGGGCGACCCTGTCCTTCGCAGCGAGCCACCACGGGCGGCTGCCTGACTTGAAAGTCCTACAGGTTTGGAAGTTCCACCGGCAGTTGGGAAAACGAATGGAAACGCAGCGGAATGGACGGGCTCGTCTGCGGACTCGGATGAAGAATCCGGCGCCGGGTTTGTTCGCCGCCGGAGTAATTGCCCTCTTCTTTTGCGTGGGAGTCGAGGACGACTTGGTCGCGCAAAATGGTCCACGCACCGAATCGGATCGCGCAGACGGTTCAGGCACCGGAGTTTCCCTAACAGATGCTCCCAACGAGGAGAAACGTATCGCTGGCGTTCCTGTCGGACTCCTCGCAAAGGTGTTGCCGCATCCTGGTCCCGAAGAGATCCATTTTCTCTCGTTCATCGCGTGGAACGGACAGGACCCGCCTCCGGCCCTCCTGGCGGAGATTCGCAAGACGATCCCCAAGGCCCGGCCCGCCTCGCGTCTGGAAACGATCTCGCATCAACCTGGGCAAAGCCGCACCAGCTATCGCGACCGGGAAGACGGCGAGTTCGGCGACTTGATCGAGGTGAAGCTGGCTTCCGAGGGAGCTGTCTGGACCGTCTCCGTGCGGAGAAACTCCGCCCCGGCCCTGTCCGGTTCCGGTTGGACGGGGAAAGTTCGCGAGGCCGAGGGACGTTGGCAGGTTTTCGAGAGACGGTTCTGGGACGAGTAGGGTGCGGGGGCGCGTTCCCCGATCCTCTGCGAAAGACAACTTGTGCTTGTCAAAGTCGACCGCGCCGGGATAGAACGGGGCCATGTCCATGCTCCAAGTTCCACGAATGGCGACGCCCGTTCTCGCGCTGCTGCTCCTCGCTCCGTCGGCCCCCGGCGAGGACTCTGCGCCGGACCGTCGCGCCGCCGCGGCGCTGGAGCTTTCCCGCGAGCCGCCGGCCGTTTTCTTCGAAAAGCTTGCGCCGCTGCTCACGCCTTTGGAGACGGTCCTCGAACGGCGCGGCGACTTCGATGCCTCCGGCAAGGACGGGATCATCCTGCTCGACGAAACCATCGCCCATTCAGACGGGGAGGGACGCCGCCTCCTCGTCTACCACCGCGTCTACGAGGCGTTGAACGAATCCGGAGCCCGATTGGCCGCCGAGGACACCTACTCCTTCCGCACCTGGGATCAGCGCATCCATCTCGTCGAAGCCCTCTCCCTGCCGCCCGGAGGAACGGCCCTGCCGGTGGCGGACGGATCGGTCATCATGGAGTCGCCCCAGGGAAACGCCAGCGACAAGATCTACATGGACCGCGGACAGATGCGGATCATCTATCCGGGAGTGAAGCCGGGCACCGTCACGCGCAATCTCGTCGTGGTCGAGGAGCTGGAACCGCGCATTCCCGGCCATTTCGGCTTCTGGGAGGTCTGGGGCGCCTACTGGCCCACGCGCAGCTCGCGCACCCTCCTCCACCTGCCCGCCTCCCTCTCGGAGCGGCTTCGCGAGACCCGTCTCGGCTCCGGCATTCCCAAGGTAGCGAAGAGTTCCGCCGGGGAAGACTGGGTCGTCTGGAACTATGAAAAGGAAAGGATCAAAGGCATCCGCGCAGAGCCGGGGCGGCCGCTCGCGACCCAGGCCGGGCCCGCCGTCTTCCTGACGACCCTGCCCGACTGGGAGACCTTCGCCGACTGGTACGGCCGGCTGCTCGGCGAGAGGTCGGAGCTGCCGGAGGGTCTCGCCGCGCTGGCGCTGGATTGGACGCGCGACGCGGAGACGAAGGCGGAAAAGATCGCAGCGGTTCTCGCCCGCGTGGCTCGCGACATCCGCTACACCGGCCTCGAGTTCGGGCTTGGCGCGTTGCAGCCTCGTGCCCCGGAGGAGGTGTGGAACTCGGCCTTCGGCGACTGCAAGGACAAGTCGAACCTCGCCGCCCTGCTGCTCCGGTCCCTCGGAATCGAAGCCCGTCTCGCCCTGATCCAGACCGAACATCTTGGGCGGGTCGAGCGGCGCAGCCCCGACGCACGCCATTTCAACCACGCCATCGTGGCGGTGAAGACGCCGCGCGGGTGGGAATTCACCGATCCCACCATCCACCACGTCACCCCGGGGATGCTGTCGCCATCCAGCAGCGACCGGGAGGCGCTCGTGATTCTCGAGGACGGCGTCGAATGGGTGCGCACGCCCGTCTCGCCGGGCGGACTCGTCCACTACCACCTCGATGCCGAGCAGGGCGAGGACGGTTCGCTCGAAGGATGGCTGGAGTCCCGCAGCAGCGGCTACTTCCTCGCCTTCGACCGCGCCTACTACGAGGAAATGAGCCGCGAGGAATGGAAACGCGACGCCCAAGGCACGCTCGACGATCTCGTGCCCGGGGCGAATCTCGTCGACCTCGACACCGAACCGTCCGCGCCCGACCTCGTCTGGCGCGCCTATTTCACCCGGTCGGGCATGGGGGACGGCGAACGTGTCGCCCTGCCCTTTCCCGCCGGTGCGCCCGTCGAGCTCCACGTGGGGCAGGACGAGACCCGGGAGACGGCCCGCTTCGTCTGGCCCGTCACCTGGCGGGTCACCGGAGAAGTGAGCCTGCCCGATGGCTGGAGCGCCGCCGAGCCGCCCCCGCCTTTCCGGCTCGACGCCGAGCCCTACGAGGTCGAGGCTCGCTGGGAGACGGAGGGTTCCCTCTGCCGCCTGTTCTACGAGGCGCGGGTCGTCCGCTCCAGCATCGAGCCCGCCGAACACAATGTGGTCTGGCGCGGGGGCCGGTCCCTCGATGCGTGGCTGAGCAAACCTCTCTGGCTGGCCGCGTCCGGCGACGCCACGCCCGCCCCCGCGTCGGGCGCGGCTCCGGCGCTGGGGAAGTTTCCGCTCATGCCGACGGGCGAGGGCCAGCTCGCACTAGTCGACCAGCGCTATCCCGAGGAGGGAAATCCGGGGCTTCGCCGGGCCGCCCTGCGCAAGACCATCGAGCTGTTCTCCGACGATCCGCGGACTGTCTTCGAGGCGCGCGTCCGGCTCGCTGCGGCGGATTTCGGCGAGGACAAGGATGCGGAGGCCGAGACCGCCCTGCGCCAGCTCCTCGCAAAGCCCTCTTCGAAAATCGACCCGGACACTCTGGCCTGGGCCCGGTATCTGCTCGCCCTCGCCATCCTCGCCCAAGACCGCCCCGAGGATGCGGTCGGCATTCTCGAACCGCTCGCGGGCGACGAGGCTCTCGCCCCCTTCCGCCGCGCATGGTCCTCGCTGCAGCTTTCCCGGGCCCGCGGCGATCTGGAGCAGCACGAGCCCGGCCTGGCCGCCGCCCGCGCGGGCCTCGAACTCGGGCAGGAGGATTCGGCGCCGTTCCTCCTTGGCAGGGCGGTCCAGCATCTCTTCGAACTCGACCGCGAGGCGGAGCTTGCCGCCTTGCTCGCCGATTTCAACGAAAGCTTCGGGGCCGAAGCCGAGCCCGCCCTGGCCCACCTCGCCCGCATCGCTCCGAGCTTCGGGAAAGACGGCCGCGACGACAGGTCCGAGGCGCTGCTTGCCCTTCTGGAGGAAATGGCCCCCGAAGTCGCCGGCGAGGATTTACCCAAAGCTCTGGCCGCCGCAACCGCAAGCATCAGGGGCCACGCCGCCGCCGCCCGGCTGCAGGAGGATTTCCGCGCCTTCGTCGCGGCGAATCCGGACCTGCCCGCATTCGCGCCTCCCTCCCACGGCTGGCCGCCCGACCGCGACGCCGCCACCGCGGGCCTTGCCGAGGCCGAACGCAACGGGAACACCGGCCTCGCCCACCGACTCGCCCTGCACCTGCTTTCCACCCACGAGCCCGACGGCGACTTCTTCCGCCTCGTCTGGCGTGCCGCCTCCAACCTGGAGCATTCCGAGCGCGTCGGCGGGGCCGGCACGCCTTCCGCCCTGCTGCGGCATCTCTTCGACATAGGGGGCCGCATCCCGCAGGGCGACGACAACTGCTGGGAGGTGCGCTTCCTCGAGGGAAGCATGCTGGAAAACCTCGCCAAGGACCTCGACGGGGCGGTCGCCCACTACGCTTCGCTCGGATCGGAGCCGGGCATCCCGGAAGGTTTCGCGCCGACCGCGATTCATCGCGAGGCCGACTGTCTCGAGAAGCTGGGACGATGGGAGGAAGCGGTAGCGGCGTGGGCCAAAATCGAGCGATTCGTCCAGTATGCGTCCGCCGGCGACGGTCTCCTGCGCCGAGCCCATCTCCTCCTCGAACTTGGCCGCCCCGAGGAAGCTCTCGGCGTGCTCTCCCTCGTCGGAGCGAATCGCGACTTCTACCGTCAACACACCGCGATGGAGGCCCGGCTGGAGGCCATGCTCGAGTTCGCCGACGATCCCGGGCTGGCCCGTGCCGTCTGGAAGAGCGAGCCCGCCTGGTGGGCGGAATGGCAAAGCCTGCGGGAGCTTCTCGACATCCCCGAGACCGAAATCGAGGCGGCCATCGGCGACGTCGGCGACTTCGGAACCGAGATGCTGGAGGCCATGGAATCCAAGAATGCGGAGCGTGCCCGCGCCCTGTTCCGACAGCTCGTCCACAACTGCCGCTGGGTGCCCGGCCACCTGCTCGACGCCGTCTGGATCTCCCTCTACCGCATGGAGCCGCTCCATCGGCGCCACGCCGAGAGCCTCAAGCGTTTCAACATCGCCATGCT
>SLGN01000151.1 GCA_007123695.1 Verrucomicrobiales bacterium | reverse complement strand
GAGCGAACAGCAGGATGGCGAGGAGCAGGATGGCGAGGAGCAGTCGGGCGGGCTTCATGGAGGCTTGGGGGTTCATTCAACTGGCTCTGGCCATGAAAGGTTGCGGGACGGCGAGGCGGCGGAGTCGGATCGACAGAAAACGCGAGTGAGCTTCCCATTGGTAAAAAGAGGGAGCCCCCGTAGAACGGGACCTGTCGGACCGATCTGGTCGCGCAACTCAATTCCACCCGCGTCGCTGGCCGGTGCCGTGCATCCCTGCGCCACCTGGCTTCTCAATCGAGCCAGTTCAGCCCGTCGAGGCGGGCGGAGACGAATCCGAAGGCGAGCTGCGACTGCAGCTCGAGAGGGATGCGGTATTCGTCGTCGCTGAACCAGAGGGTGGTGCGCTTGATCTTTTCGTAGGTCTTGATGGTGAAGTCGGGATTGACCTTGCCCACCTCGGCCTCGAGGCGGATGGTGCTGTATTTCTTGCCCTTCACCTTGCGCTCCTCCCGCCCGGCCACTTTGAAGATGGTGAGATAGGGGCGGTTGAAAGGGGTCACGACCATGGAGATCTGGTCGCCGTCGGCGAGGGGCTGGCTGCGCAGGTAGAAGGCGGAGGAGAGAACGTCCTGCCCGAAATCGAAGGGGAAGCGCCCCGTGTTGGAAAGGGTCTCGTCCTTTTTCTTCGAGGTCGTGGTGTAGATCTGTCGGTTCTTCTCGAAGATGACGTCGTAGCTGTTCTCGTCGCTGCGGTCCTTTTCGACGAGCTGGAAGGCGACGGGCCGCAGCGAAGGCGCCTCGACGATGGAACGAGCCCGGAAGTCGTAGGGATAGAGCAGCCGGGCGAACCCGGTGCTGCGTCCCTCGGCCTGGCCGACGTAGCGGTCGGTCTCTCCGTCGGTCTTGGAAACGGCGAGCACGACGCGTCCGGCGTTGACGCGGTGGTTCCAGTCGAGCGTGTATTCCAGGGAGACGGGCCGGAGATTGGCGTGGTCGCCGGGAGGCAGGCGGGTGACGTGCTTCATCCAGCCCGGAGCGTCCTCGGCGGGAAGCGTCGCCGCGACCAGCAGGGAAAGGGAAAGGGCCAGGATCGCTTTCATCGGTGAAGGGAGTCGGAAGGGGAGGGGCTTCGAAATTCTTGATATTATGGAAATCTTAAATAATACACGGCCTTGGCTGGTTTGGCAACGTCAAGCTGCGAAATCTTCTGTCATTTTTCGCGGTATTGGTCAAGGTTTCCCCATGTCAAAGACGTTCGCCGGGGCCCTTTGTTTCACTAATTTCCTCTTTTCCCTGCTTCTCGTGTCCTGCGGGTCGGGATCGGACCCCGGCGTCGAGTCGTCGGGAGGGAGCGGCGAAACTCCCGACGGGGCGGTCGAGGAGGCGTCGGCGGCGAGCGACTGGCCCCTCTTCCGCGGCGATGCGGAAATGCGCGGAGTCTCCCCCGAAGACATCGCGCCGCCGCTGCGGCTGCTCTGGACCTACGAACCGCCGACCGAGGGCGGACGGCGTCGCCCGCCCATCGAGGCTTCGCCGGTGGTGGCGGCGGGCCGGATCTTCGTCGGCAGCCAGGACGGCAACTTCTACTGCCTCGACCTCGCCAGCGGCGAGCCCGCCTGGGTCTTCGAGGCCGACGGACCCGTCATCGCCCCGGCGGCGGCCCTTGGCGACCGGATCTACTTTGGCGACACCTACGGCATCGTCTATGCCCTCTCGGCCGAGAGCGGAGAGGAAGTCTGGCGCTTCGAGACCGAGGGCAAGATCGAGGGCGGGGTGAACCTGCTGGAGGGCGACGGCCCGACGCGCCTGTATGTCGGGAGCCACGACTACTTTCTCTACTGCCTCGATGCCTCCTCCGGCGAGGAGCTGTGGAAGCAGGAGACCGGCAACTACGTCGTCGCGACCCCTTCGCTGGTGCGCGGGGAGGGCCGCGTCGACATCGTCTTCGGCGGCTGCGACGGTCTGCTCCACGTCCTGCCCGCCGACGGGGAGGGGGAGGGGCGCGAAATCGAGATCGGCGCCTACGTCGCCAATACATCGGCGGTGCGCGACGGGATCTGCTACGTCGCCCACAACGGCGGCGAGGTGATCGCCATCGAGATCGCATCGGGCGAGACGGTCTGGACGACCAAGACCGGCACGGAATACACCGCCTCGCCCGCCGTCGATGAAAAACGGCTCTACGTGGCCGGGCCCGACAAGCGCCTCGTCGCCTACGACCGCGTCTCGGGCGAGGAGGAATGGGCCTTCGTCGCGCCGCGCGCCCTCGCGAGTTCGCCGCTGGTGAGCGGCGGCGTGGTCTGGCAGGGCGGGAACGACGGACGCCTCTACGCCGTCGACCGGACCTCCGGCGAGGAGCTGTGGAAGTTCGAGCTCGGCACCCAGATCAAGGCCTCTCCGGCGGCATCGCGCGGGACCCTCGTGGTTTGCGGCGACGACGGGGCGGTGTATGCTTTTGCTCCGTAGACCCACTCCGACGCGGCAGGCATCGACGCCTCCGCTCCCGAATATTTCCTCCCCGCCATGCCCGCCTCCGCCCGCCCGAGCCCCGATTCCAGCGTCATCGAAAAGCTGCGCGTTCCGCTTCAGGCCGCCGATTCCGAAGAGCAGACCGAGGCCGGCAACTATTTCGTGGCGAACTATCCGCCTTTCTCCTTCTGGACGCCCGAGCACGTCGCCTCGGTCCACGACATCCTGAACTCGCCGAGGCCCGCCGACACCGACCTCGGGGTCTACTTCCACATCCCCTTCTGCCGCAAGCGCTGCCATTTCTGCTACTTCCGCGTCTACACCGACAAGAACGCCGCCGAGATCAACGCCTACCTCGAGGCGGGCGTCCGGGAGTTCGAGCGCTACGCGCGCACCTCCTACCTCGCGGGACGCAAGCCGCAGTTCGTCTACTTCGGCGGTGGCACTCCCAGCTACCTGTCGGTTGACCAGCTTCGCGGCCTCACCGACCGGATGAAGGACTTCTTCCCCTGGGACGAGACCGAAGAGGTCGCCTTCGAAGCCGAGCCCGGCACCCTCACCGAGAAAAAGCTCGAGGCGCTCCGCGACATCGGTGTGACCCGTCTCAGCCTCGGCATCGAGAATTTCGACGACCATATCCTCGAGGTCAACGGCCGCGCCCACCGCTCCAAGGAGGCCTACCGCGCCATCGACTTCGCCAAGACCCTCGGCTTCGACCAGCTCAACATCGACCTGATCGCCGGGATGATGGACGAGACCCCGGAAAACTGGGAGCGCTGCGTGCGCACCGCCATCGAGCAGGAGCCCGACTGCGTCACCATCTACCAGATGGAGATCCCCTACAACACGACGATCTTCAAGGAGATGAAGGAATCGGGCCGCGTCACCGCGCCGGTGGCCGACTGGCGGACGAAGCGCGCCTGGGTCGACTGGGCCTTCGCCGAGTTCGAGGCGGCGGGATACACCGTCAGCAGCGCCTACACCGTGGTGAAGAACCCCGAGACGACCAAGTTCGTCTACCGGGACAGCCTCTGGGCCGGGGCCGACCTGCTCTCCGCCGGGGTCGCCAGCTTCGGGCATTTCGGCGGCGTCCACTACCAGAACCAAGCCGACGTGGGCCCCTACATGGGCGAGATCGACGGAGGCGGCCTTCCCATCTACCGGGCCTACCCGACGAGCCACGAGGAGCGCTTCGTGCGCGAATTCATCCTGCAGCTCAAGCTCGGACGCACCGGGCGGGACTACTTCCGGCGGAAATACGGCGTCGATCCCGCTGAGCGCTTTGCCGACGAGTTCGCGGGACTCGGTGAAAAAGGCTTCCTCGAAGTCCGCGGCGACGACATCTGCGTGAGCCGCGAGGGGCTTCTCCAGATCGACCGCATTCTCCATGGGTTCTTCCTTCCCCAGCACCGCGATGCCCGCTACACCTGATCCGCGGGCGTCGCCGTCCGCCGCCGAGGCCGGCCGGGCCCTCGCCGAGGCGCTGCATTGGCTGATGCCCTTCCATTATTTCTACGAGAAGGCCGGGCTGGCCCTGCCCGACTTCCGGTTTCTCGAGGGCGAGGAGGTGCCCTATCCCTACCGGTCCCTTCTCGTCCACAGCAACGACATGACCCCGACGCTCGCCGCCTTCCACCATTCGAGGCTCTCCCTCGAGGTGCACGAGCACGAGCTGAGCGGGGATTTCCTGATGCGGCTGGTCACTCTGCATGCCGCATCCGACGGTAAGCCCGTCGAATACGGGGCCATCGCCATCCAGCTCGGCGGCTTTCCGCCCGAGGCCGCCGCGGAGGTCGCCGCCGGGAAAAAGCCCCTCGGGGCTCTGCTCGGCGAATACGCCATCGAGCATCGCGGCAGCCCCTCGGCCTTCTTTTCCGTTCCGGCGGACGCCCGCATCGCCGCGGCGCTCGGCCAATCGCCCGGCGAGACGCTCTACGGGCGCTGCAACCAGTTGCTCGGGGCCGACGGCATGGTCTTCGCCGACATCGTCGAGATCCTTCCGCGCAGCGACGAGTCCGAGAGCTGGGTGGCGGACTCCGTCGGCGCCCGGAGCTGATTGGCGCGAAACCCGTTTCCCGCATCTACCGTCCACCAAGAAACAAGCCGCGAAGCCTTTCGGCGGGCGGTGCTCCCGACATGCG
>SLGN01000539.1 GCA_007123695.1 Verrucomicrobiales bacterium | reverse complement strand
GTCCTCGAACGCCGCGATCGCGTGACGCATTCGCCCGACGGTTCCGTGTCGAATACAGAGTAGCCCCTTTCCGAAACGGCGCTCCGCGCCCCCGAGCCTTGAACCACCGATCCTCCATCCTCTGCCCCGGCCGCGGCCGCCCCCTCGCACGCCGCGAGTGGCTGCGGCAGAGCTTTCTCGGGCTCGGCGCCCTCGCCGCCGCCGATCTCGCGGCGCGGCAGGCGGCCGCGTCCTCGCCCGCCCTTTCCCGGCTCCACCATCGCCCCGCCGCAAAACGGCTCATCTACGTCTTTCTCGAAGGCGGGCTGTCCCAGATCGATTCCTACGACTACAAGCCCGCCCTCGCGAAACAGGCCGGCAAGGCCCTGCCCGACTCGGTCCGCCCGCCCCAGTTCACCTTCGCCAAGCAGGGGGCGGTGATCCCCTCGCCCTTCGCCTGGCGGCACTGGGGCGAAAGCGGTTTCTACGCCAGCGACCTCTTCCCCGAGGTGAACTCGCGATTCATCGACGATCTCTGCTTCGTCCACTCCCTCCACCATTCCAGCAACGACCACGTCACCGCCAAGCGCGTCCTCCACACCGGCGTCCCCATCGAAGTGCGGCCCACCCTCGGGAGCTGGCTCGTCTACGGACTCGGCGCGATGAACGAAAGCCTGCCCGCCTACATCGACATCACCCCGACCGACCCGAACCGGCCCACCGGATTCCTGCCCGGAAAATACCGCGGCGCCGCCATCTCGCGACCCGACAAAAACTCGCCCCATCTCGCCTGGGAAAACCTTGCCCCCGCCTTCTCCCGGCAGGACCGCCACCTGCGCTTCCTGCGCGAGTTCGAGTCCGCCGACGGAGGCGACCCGCAGCTCGACGAGATGGAGCTGGCCTTCCGCATGCAGACCGAGGCCCCCGAACTGCTCGACGTGGAGAACGAAAGCGCCGCAACGAAGAAGCTCTACGGCATCGGCGAAGACCACACCGACGAGTTCGGCCGGGCCCTGCTCCTGGCACGCCGCTTCGCCGAGGCGGGGGTGCGCTACATCACCGTCAACCACGCCACGGCTCGCTACGGCAATCTCTGGGACCAGCATTCCGAGCTGGAAAAAGGCCACCGCGGCAACGCGAACGCCGTCGACCGGCCCATCGCCGGGCTGCTTCACGACCTCAAGGTGCGCGGCTTGCTCGACGACACCCTGGTGATCTGCGGCAGCGAGTTCGGGCGCACCCCCACCTTCGAATTTTTCGACGGCGTCACCGGCCGCCACCAGGACGGGCGCGACCACAATCCCCACGGCTTCACCATGTGGTTCGCCGGGGCCGGGGTGAAGGCCGGGCACCGCCACGGCGCCACCGACGACTTCGGCTACTACGCGGTCGAGGACAAAGTCGACATCCACGACCTCCACGCCACCCTGCTCCACCTCATGGGCATCGACCACGAAGCCCTCACGTGGTTCCACGGCGGCCGCGACTTTCGGCTCACCGACGTCTACGGACGGGTCGTCCGCGGCATCCTTTCATAGGAGCCTGTTGAAAAACCCCGAAACGAAAAATCCTCGATGGTTTGGAGCATTGACGTCAGCGGCTTCGCCGACTCAATGGGAGCGGCCCCTTCGGGCTGCGGCCCTTTTCCCGACTGGCTTCGTTGCTCCTCAGTCGTGGAGCCCGCTCCACTCCTTCCTCGCGCCTTGCCAGACGAAATAATGGCTCGCAGTTTTCCGTTCCGGGGTTTTTCAACAGGCTCATAGGAGCCCGCCCCGCCCCCTTCCCGGCCATGCCGACACCGCCCGTCATTTCCACCCTCGCCGACCTCGTCGCCATTCCCAGCGTCAATCCCGCCTACGAGGGCGGGGCCTCCGAAGCCGGGGTTGTCTCCTCCCTGCGCGAATTCTGCCGCAGCCGCGGCATCGCCACGCAGGAAACCGAGGTTTTGCCGGGGCGCCCCAACCTCGTCGCCCGCCTGCCCGGCCGCGACCCGGCCCGGCGTATCGTCCTCGAGGCCCACACCGACACCGTATCGACGAAGGGAATGGAAATCCCGCCCTTCGATCCCGTGGTCGAGGGAGGCCGCCTCTACGGGCGCGGCGCCTGCGACACCAAGGGAGGGCTCGCCGCGATGCTCCACGCCTTCGCCTCGCTCAAGGAGGAGGGCTTCGTGCCGCCCTGCGAAGTCTGGCTGGCCGCGACCGTCGACGAAGAGCATTCCTACCGCGGCGTCCTCGAGCTCTGCCGGGGGCTCGTCGCCGATGCCGCCATCGTCGCCGAACCGACCGGCCTGCGGGTCGTCGTCGCGGGCAAAGGGGTGCTGCGATGGCGCATCCGGGTGCGGGGAAGGGCGGCGCACAGCTCCAAGCCGCACCTCGGAGTCAACGCGATCGCCCACATGGCCCGGGTCGTCCTCGCTCTCGAGGACGACGCCGTCTCCCTCGCCGACCGGGTCCATCCCCTCGTCGGACCGGCCACCTGCAACGTGGGGCTCATCTCCGGAGGCGTGCAGGTCAACTTCGTGCCCGACGAGTGCGTCATCGAGATCGACCGACGCCTTCTCCCCGGCGAAGCGGCGGAGGAAGTCCTCGCCCGCTACGGACGGCTTCTCGAAAATCTGGCGGCCCGGCACCCCGGACTGCATGCCGAGATGGAGCCGCCCCTGATCGCCGACGAAGGGCTCGACACGCCGCCCGACGCGCCCCCGGCCAGGCTCGCGGGGGAAATCCTGCGGGAAATGGGCCTCGACGGCGCACCCGCCGGAGTGCCCTTCGGCAGCGACGCGAGCAAGCTCTCGCGCCAAGGCGTGCCCAGCCTCGTCTTCGGTCCCGGCAGCATCGACCGGGCGCACGCGGCGGTGGAGTACGTCGAAACCGACGAAGTGGTCGCGGCCGAAGGATTCTACCGCGAGTTCCTCCGGCGCTTCGAGTAGGACCGACCGCCCCGAACCGCCCCGAACCGATGTCCGCTTGCCTCGAAATCGCCCCCGACCTGCTCCTCGACGGCCATCTCGCCCTCTTCCATCGGCGGCAGAGCTGGCTCGCGGTGGCGGATCTCCATTTCGGCTTCGAATCGAACCGCCGGCGCGAGGGCGCGCTCTGGCCGATGTGGGGCATGGGAACCGTGGCGGAACGGCTCGCCCGGCTCGTCGGGGCGCACCGTCCCGAGACCCTCGTTCTCGTCGGCGACGTCGTCGACGGCGCGGCGGCGCTGTCGGAAGCGGTTGCCTGGCTCGCCACGGTGGCGGAACTCTGCGAACGCGTCGTGCTCGTCGAGGGCAACCACGACAGGGGCGAGGTGCGCCGCCGCCTCGCCTGGGTGCCCTCCTTCGCCACGGGTGGCTTCGTCTTCGAACACGGGCACCTGCCCCCCTCCGAGGCGGCGTCCGCTCCCGGTGCCACGCGCGTGAGGGGGCATCTCCACCCCTCGGTCCGCATGGCCGACGGAGCCGGGACCTCCTTGCGCCTCCCCGCTCTCGTCGAAGTCGGTGGAGGCGGCGAGGATGCCGGGCGGGAACTCATCCTCCCCGCCTTTTCTCCCTGGGCCGGCGGCGGCCGCTACGATGCCCCGCCCGGTGCCCGCGTGCGCCGCTGGGCTTGCTCCCCCGCGCGGGTCTTCGAAGTGCCCGAAGAGGTGGCGGGGACGGCATCGGGGCGGAGGCGATGACGTCTTTCAGCCAAGGCCTGCCGTCTCTCCGGCAGGCCCCGGCCAACTTTCTTGCGTCCCCGGAGTCAGCGGGGGAACATGCCATCCGCACCGGTCCAGTCGCCCGGCTTCCCGTCGCGGGTGAAGACGTCGAAGAGCAGGCGCAGGCCGATCTGGGCCCAGTATTCGTGACCGCCGGCCCTCCGATGGTCCTCGAGGTGGGGCTGCATTCCGAAGGTGAGATCCCAGTTCACGTAGTCGCTCTTGAGCCAGCGGAAGCCGGCTTGGGTTGACCAGCGGGGCTTCTCGAGGTCGAGGGGATCGCCGGAATAGACTTCGCCGATCAAGCGGAAGTCCTCGCGCAGCAATCC
Source organism: Verrucomicrobiales bacterium (assembly GCA_007123695.1). Classification (GTDB taxonomy): domain Bacteria; phylum Verrucomicrobiota; class Verrucomicrobiia; order Verrucomicrobiales; family DEV007; genus Arctic95D-9. The sequence goes on along the minus strand of SLGN01000539.1, from coordinate 11,786 downwards.
GAGGTCGAAGCCGAAGCCCCAGTAGGGACGCCAGTCGGCGCCAAAGCCCAGGTCGTCGGTGTAGGTGGCGCCGAGGTTGAGGTGCAGCAGCAGCCAGTCGTCGAAGAGGCGGGTGGTGGCGAGGAGAAGTCCGTACCCGCCCCAGCCGCGGTCGTTGAGCGAGCCTTTGCCGTAGGGCAGCAGAACCCCGGTGGCGGCGGCGAGGCCGGGGCGACCGTCCTCCTCGGCCTTGAGGAAAAGGATCTTCGGCTGGATCACCGGATTGATGATGGAAAGCCGCCGTCCGTCCTCGGTATCGACGCCGACGCCGGTGCCGACGATGAGCTCGAACCAGTCCGTGAAGCTGGCACCGCCCATGAAGTTGTAGGCATACATGGTGTCGCCGGGCCTTCTGCCGAACTCGAGCCAATGCTCGACCTCCAACTGCCCGTAGTCGATGATGCGGGCGTCGTCGGTGACAAAGGGGCGGACCGCGAAGGCGGTCGTGGTCGGAACGAAAAACGCGGCGAAAAGGGCCGCACGAATCATGAGAGTGGTCGTTGTTTTCATTTTTGGTCCTGTTTCAGTTCGTGCCTTCATGGCGAGCTGAGTATGCGCCCCGCCAAGAAGGCGACAAGGACCGTTTCCTGAACTTTTCTTCAAGGTTGTCACTGGGATCCGCACCACCGATTCCGGCGCTTGCTTTCCGACTGCGGCGACGGTTAGGATTCGTCAATGGGTGCGATTCTTGTAGTCGAGGACGACGCGGCGACGGCCGCCGCGCTGGGCGACGGCCTTGCCGACGCCGGCTTTCCCGCCGTGATCTGCGCATCGGGGGAAGAATGCCTCGCCAAGCTCGCCACCGGGAAAGTCGATGCCCTGATCCTCGACCGGATGCTCCCCGACTGCGACGGTCTCGAGCTGCTCGCCAGGCTCCGCCGCGAAGGCTGCGCCCTGCCCGTGGTCCTGCTCACCGCGATGGGGGAGGTCGAGGACCGGGTCGAAGGTTTCGAAACGGGCGCCGACGACTACCTCGCGAAGCCATTCGCCTTTCCCGAACTGCTCGCCCGGCTCAAGCGGCTGCTGCGGCCGACACGTCCTGCCGGCGATTCCCTGCGAGTGCAGGTCGGGCCTTTGCGAATCGACCTGCTCGACCGCGTCGCCACCGTGGCGGGCGGAGAACTCCAACTGACCCAGCTCGAGTTCGACCTTCTCGCGAAGCTCGCGAAGAGCGCGGGCGAGGTCGTCTCGCGCGAGGAACTCGTCAGCGAGGTATGGCGGGAGACGAACCGGGCCACTCCCATCGACAACGTCGTCGATGTCCACATTGGCCGCATCCGGCGCAAGCTGGAGGAGTCGGGACGGGAACGCATCCTCCACACCATCCGCGGTCTTGGCTTTCAACTCGGCGGCGACCCATAAGCCATGAAGGAACGGAGCGAGCTTCTCACCGTGCGCGTGCGGCTCGCCGTCGCCACCGGCATCCTCTCGGGCGCGGTCTTCGCCATGATTCTCGGAGTCGTGACGGATCTGGGGACCGGGCGCATCCTCGGTTGCGCCGCCATCGCCGCCGCGATGCTGGCGACGGCATCCGTGTCCTGCGCACGCTGGATCCTTGCGCCACTGAGGTTTCTCGCAGAACGGGCGCTGGCCTGCTCGTGGGACCGCAGCCGCCCCCGCCTCCCCGTCGTCGATCCCGAAGACGAGCTGGGACAGCTTGCCGATGCCTTCAACAATCTGTCGGCGCGGCTCGAGGAATCGCTCGAGGAGACACGCCGCTTCGCCTCGGACGCCTCCCACGAACTGCGCACTCCTCTGACCGCTCTGCGCTCGATGGGCGAGGTGGCGCTCTCGAAGCGCCCGCCGGACGTGGCCAAGCTCCGCGATTGCGTCGGGGCGATGCTCGAGGAAACCTCGCGGATGTCGCGGCTCGTCGAAGACCTGCTGATGCTGAGCCGGGGCGAGTTGGCTCCGCCCCGGGAGCTACGGCCCGTCCGGGTGGCCGAACTCCTCGAGGAGACCACGGCGCTGCTGCGGATTCTCGCCGAGGAAAAGAAGCAGACTCTCGAGACCGAATGCGAGGAGGGCACGACGGTTCTGGCGGAACCCGAAATGCTGCGGCTCGCCCTTGTCAATCTCCTCCAGAACGCAATCCGCCACAGTCCTCCCGGCTCTCGGGTACGGGCTGCGGCGAGGACGTCGGACCTCGCCGTGACCCTCGAGGTCTCGGACGACGGACCAGGCATCGCTCGTGAGCACCAGGCACGCATTTTCGAGCGCTTCTACCGCACCGACCGGGGGCGCTCCCGATCGGACGGCGGCAGCGGGCTCGGCTTGGCGATCGCGAAATGGGCGGTGGCGAGGTGCGACGGGGAAATCGGTCTGCGGAGCAGCCTCGGCAACGGCAGCACCTTCTTCATCTGCCTGAAGCGCCCCTCGTGAATTTCCGATGCTGGGGGGCGGCGCTTCCGGCTTCGGTCCGACTCCGGCGGACTTCCTCATCATCAGGAAACCGAAGAAATCGAACCAAAGAAGAGGGCCCGGGTTGCCCCGGGCCCTCCACGACGGATGCGGCGCCTTGCAGGTCCAAGGAGCGCGACTCCCCTACCGGACTCAGGAGAAAAGAGGCATGATGGGGTGCCCCTCGGTGATGATCTCGTCGGTCTGGGGGTCGCGGGTGTGGCCGGCCACGAGGAAGGGACGGCCCGAGGGCGAGTAGACGACTTGATTGAGGTCGAGACCCATCGCGTGGGCAATGGTGGCGTTGAAGTCCTTCGCCTCGACGGGGTTCTCGGCGACGGCGATGCCCTTAGCGTCGGAGGCGCCGTAGACCTGGCCGCCGACGATGCCGCCGCCGGCGAACATGGTCGAGAAGACGCGCGGGTGGTGGTCGCGACCGCCGTTGGCGTTGATGATCGGGGTGCGCCCGAACTCGGTGCCGACCGCGATGATGGTCTTTTCGAAGAGACCGTCGGCCTTGAGGTCGTCGATGAGGGAGGCGAGAGCCTGGTCGAGCTGGCCGCCGGTCATCGGGATCGAGCCCCAGAGGTCGTTGTGCATGTCCCAGCCGCCCGAGACGACCTCGACGAAGCGGACGCCGGAGGTGACGAGGCGCTTCGCGAGCATGGCGCCCTTGCCGACGCGGGTGTTGCCGTAGCGCTGCACCTTCTTCTCGTAGTCGGGCTCCTTGGCGAGGTCGAAGGTCTCGAGATCCTTGCTGTTCATGAGCTTGAGGGTCTCTTCGTAGAACTGCGTGTAGGCGGAGACTTCGTCGTTCTTGAACTTGCGGCGGAAGGCGTCGTCGAAGGTCTCCATGAGATCGTAGCGCTTCTTGAAGAGATCGTCGGTGACCCCGCTGTAGGGGCGGGCGTTCTGCACGCCCCGGTCGGGATCGCCGATGGGGAGCGGCGCGAGGGCCGGACCGAAGAAGCCGGCGCCGGGGTGTTCGCCGCCGCCGCCGATGACGACGGAGTCGGGGAGGGTGTCGTGCATCTTGCCCTGCAGCCGCTGCGCCCAGGGGCCCATCGAGGGGTGGATGATGGTGGCGCGGGGCTCGTAGCTCGTCCGCATCCAGTAGGAGCCGCCGCGGTGGTCGCCGGTCTTCTGCGTCATCGAGCGGACGATGGCGATGTCCTTGAAGCGCTTCGCCAGCTCGGGCATGAACTCGGCGAGTTCGACACCGGCGACGCCGGTGGAGATTCCTTTGGTCTTGCCGCCGGTCTCGGTGCCGGGCTTGGGATCGAAGGTCTCCATGTGCGTCATGCCGCCGGACATGTAGAAGAAGATGCAGTGCTCCGCCTTTCCGCCACCGGCGGCTTTGGCGGTGCGTGCTGCGCCGAGGGGCAGGATGCTGACGCCGAGGGCGGTCTTGGCGGCACGCGCCACGAATTGGCGGCGGCTCAGTTGGTCGAGTTTGTGCAGTTGCTCTTTCATGATGGGATGGGGGCTGGAATCAAAGGTTGGTCTGGGAATTGGCATCCTGCGGAGGAAGCTCCTCCGGACGGGAGGAACGGACTACTGGATGAAGAGGAATTCGCGGGTGTTGACGAGCGCCCAGATGACGTTGCCGATGGCCAGGGCTTCGGCTTCCATCTTCTGCTTCTCGGACATGTCCCGGTCGGTGCGGGCACGCATACCCGACTGGGCCATGGACTTCTCCTGCGAGGTGGGATAGCGGGTCAGCACGCTCAGGAAAATCTTGTCGATGTTGTCGCGCTTGGATCCCTTGCCGTAGGCGATCTCCTTGATGAGGTAGGCATCGGGACTGGTCAGGACCTTGTTGGTGATCTCGCCGTTGAGGAGAGCCATCACCTGGGGCGCCGAACCGGTCGTGAACTGGTTCTCGATGAGCTGCTTGTCGGACTGGCCGAACATGCGCAGGAAGTGGCTCGACGGCATCGGCTGGCGGAGTTCCGAAGCGCGGAACATCTGCTCGCCGCCGACGCTGTCGTCCCTGGAGACGACTTCGCCGCTGTACTTCACCAGCTTGCTGGCCTCGCTCCACTGCTTCTTCCAGTCCATGATCTGGTCGGCGGACTTGAGAGAGGAGAAATCGACGTTCATGACCTCGCGGTAGTCGTCCCAGCCTTTGCGGGTGACCGACTCGGGATTCGCCGTGGTCAGGGCGACGAGGCTGTCCCAGATCTGCTCCGCGGACATGCGACGAAGGATCGGTCCTGGGAAGTGGTAGGTGCCCTTGTCGATCTGGGTGAGGCTGGGCGTCAGGGTCTCGGCCTCGCGCTGGTAGGCCTGGGAGTTGTAGACGACGCGGAAGAAGCTCTTCACGCTGAAGTTTAGATCCTTGAACATCTCCTCGAGGAAGGTCAGCAGCTCGTAGTTCTGCGCTTGGCCGTCGAGGTGGCCGGGGATGTTGTAGACCGGCTCGATCTGGGCGAGGCCGAAGGCGATCTTCCAGAATCGGTTCACCGCGTTGATGGTGAAACGGGGATTGCCCGGCGAGGTGACCCAGTCGGCGAAGGCCTCGCGGGGGGTCTCGTATTTGGAGAGATCGACCCTGTCGCCGAAGTAGGCGTCGGCAGAGACGGTCATGTGGGGCTCGCCGTCGTCGTACTTGTAGTCGTGGGGGAGCTTGACTTGGTTTTTGCCGGTATCGACGACGTTGATGCGGTGGACGCCGATCCACTGGCTCAGGTTCTGGTCCTGCCGCTGGTTGGGCCGGAGCTTGCCGGCATCGTAGAGCACTTTGCTCATGCGGTCGATTTCGGCGCGGTAGTTGCTGTCGCCGCCCATCGCCATCATGCCGCCGCCGCCGGAGGTCTCGGTCTCGCCCATGAAGGCCGCGAGCTTGAAGAAATCCATCTGGTAGATCTCCTCGAAGGGGTGGTCGTGGCACTGGGCGCAGGTGATCTCCGTGCCCATGAAGATGGTGAAGGTGTTGGAGAGATTGCAAAGACGCATGCCCTGGTCGGCGACGAGGTAGCCGACGGCGGGCTCCTCCCAGAGCTTGCCCTTGGCGGTGAGCAGCTCACGGACGAGCTGGTCGTAGGGCTTGTCCTCGCGGATGCTCTGTTTCACGAACTCCATGTAGGGATCGACCTTGATGGAGCCGTTCCCCATCATCACAACTCCTTCGCGGATGCGGAGAAGGTCGGAATAGTAGTTGTACATCCGCATCACGAATCCTTCGGAGTCGAGGAGCGTGTCGATGAGATTGGCGCGCTTGTCGGGGGAGCGGTCCGAAAGGAAAGCGTCTGCCTCGTCGTAGGTGGGGATGCGCCCGGCCACGTCGAGATAGATGCGACGCAGAAACTGGTGGTCGTTGGTCATCTCGTTCGGCACGCACATCTCCATCTCGCGCTCGATTTCCTCCTTCCGCTTGGCCTTCTCGGCGGCGGTCAGCTCGGTGTTCTGCGGTAGCGCCGCGAGCTCCTCGCGCAGCTCATAGAAGGCTTCGCGGAGCTTGTTGATGACGAGCTTGTCGATCTCGGCTGCGAGAGCCTTGGGATCGGTCGGGAGGTTGCCCTTGACGAAGAGCCGGTCTTCCTCGCTCAGCTTGGCGACGGGGTAGTCGATGACGTTGCCGTCGGGGAGCTTCAGCTTCACGACGGCGTTGGCGCCCGCTCCGGCCGTGCCGTTGAACTCGGCTTCGAGAGTGCGCCCGTCGGCGGAAGTCCACGTGCGCATGGCGGCGCTCGCGGACGCGGTTGCGAGAAGGAAACCTCCAGCGAGGAGGACGGCCAGGCTTCGTTGCAGGATTCGATGCTTCATGTTGGGGGATCGAGGATGGTTCGGAAGGATTCTGGAACTGGGTCTCTTTAGGGTATACCGGCGCGAAGGGGCTTCGTGACAGCAAAAAATTGGAGGCAGACGAAATCTATTGGTTCGGGCGCTCGGGTTCCGTTACTCGGCGAGGCTCTGGATCATGGTCGTGGGAATCGCCTCGAGATGAAGTTGCAGCTCGTCGATCCAGCCGTGGAAACCTTCGCCGGGGCTGCCGCCAAGCCGCAGGTTTCCGGCCCGGCCCGCCGGGAGGGGGCCGTCGGCGATCTCGGAGAGGGACTCCAGCCTGCCATCGACGAAGAGATGGAGCCGGGAAGAGACTCCCCGGCCCCCTAGATAGCGGTAGGCGACATGGTGCCAACGGCCGTCGGCTACGTCGGTGGTGCCCACGGCGGCGGCCCCGCCTCCGTCGATGTGCAGGGCTCCGCGGCGCCCTGTGCCGCCACCGAGGTCGCAGGCCAACCGCCAAGCCGCCTCGTCCCGGCCATAGACGAGGATTTCCCCGCCGTGCTCCGCATCGATGTCGGCGGGCAGCTTGATCCAGAACGCGAGAGTGTGCGGCTCGTCGAGGACGAACTCGTGGGTCAGGGGAATGTCGAGCGTCTCGCCCGCCTGGAAGACCAGTCCACCCCCGCTGCGACCGGCGGCACGCCGAGGCGACCGGTCCAGCTCGCCCGAAGCGACCAGCGGGATGTCGAAGATCTTCCGGGCGCCTCCGTGCTCGAGGATCGCGCCGGAGGACTCGTCGAAGGCGAAGCGCAGGGCCGGCGGTGCCGCCGAAGGGCTGCCGAGACGGAGACGGAAGGAATCCCCCGCATAGGGCACCGGAGCGAGAGCCGTGCGGACCCGCGAGTCGGCGGCGACGGCGAGCCCTTCCCGGACGATGGTGGAGACGGTGTTTCCGCTGCTGCGGCTCGCCGAGACCGTCCCCTCCATCACGTGGAGTTCGGAATTCCCCTCTTCGTCAACCGTGATTCCGAAGCGGGTGCCGAGGTCGATGGCGTTGAGCCGGGGGGTGTTCACCGTGAATCCCGTAGCCATCGGAGGGACTTCGGCGACGAGGCGTCCGTGCTTGAGAAAAAGGCGGTTGGTCGATTCGACGCTGAATTCCGCCGGCCCCTCGACAAGGGCGGTCGCCCCGGAATTGAAAGCCAGTAGCGCCGATCCCGCCTCAAGCTGGAGAATCCCGCCGGGGAGCCATCCATCCTCGCCGAGGCGCCTCAGGCTTTCGGAACCCCAGCGGAGATCCTCGCTGCGTTCGACGCGGGCGGAAAAGCTCTCCGACCGCCGCGCCGGGCCGGTGCCGTCCTCCGGCGAGGGCTGGAAAATGATGGACTGGAGAATCAGAAGCAGTCCCACCGAAGCCACTGCGGAGATCAAGCCCGTCTTCAAATAATCGGGCCAGCGGGCCTCCCGCGGGCCCTCTCGCTCCTCGACGATCTCGAGAAGCACCGATCTTGCGAAGCTGCGCTCTCCCGCGCCCTCTGAGCGGAGCCGAGCCAGCACACCCTCGCGGAAGGCCGCGCTTTCGTCCTCGCGGTCGGCGGCCAGAAGCACGCGCAGGGCAGCCTCCATCTGGGCCTGAACCACGAAGCTGGCGCGCAGGTCCGCGTCGAGGCGCAGGGCGTGCTCGACCTGTCTGCGCCCCCTTTCGTCGAGTTCGCCGGAAAGATAGGCTTCTAGATGTTCGGAGTCCACAGATTCAGATAGCTTCGGGGTAGGTCTTCAATTTCTGCTCGATGCACTGCCTCAGCCCGGTGCGGACGCGGCAAAGGGTGGTGCGCACCCACGATTCGCTTTGCCCGAAGGCTTCGGCGATCTCGCGCGACGATTCGGAACGGGCGTACTTGCGGTCGAGCAGCCTTCGTTGCTGTTCGGGCAGCTTGGCGAGGCATTCCTCGAGGACGATCACGATCGGGAGGTCGGGGGCGAGGCCGCCCTTCACCGACTGCTGCACCAGATGGTGTTCGAGGAAGCGTTCCTGGTTCTTCGAAAGGCGTTGGTGGCGGAGAGTTTCCTTCCGAATGAGGTTGAAGGCGATGGCGCGGAGCCATTTCCCGAAATCGGTCCCGACGGAGAACTCGGCGAGATGCCGGTGCGCGAACACGAAGCTCTCGTGCGCGATTTCGTCGATGAGGTGCGGCACCGGCAACTTCATCGCAATGAAGGCGCGCAGGCGCGAACTGTGCCTCTCCAGCAGGATCTCGAAGGCCGAGAGGTCCCCCCGCTGCACCCGGGCGACAAGTTCGTCCTCGCTCTCGTCTGTCTCTGTAGCGTCTGCGTTCAAGTTGTTCAGAGAGAATATCGCAACACCGGCCGTTTGTTACAAGCGTGCAAACCGCGCATCAGAAGCCCCCAACGAGATCGACCTCAAAAACACGATTGACAAGTAATAACAACAAGGCTATTAATTAAATGTGACTGAACTGACATGAACCCACGCCGTATCCTCGTCGCGCCCGGAGAAGGGCGGGCCTACTACCACTGCATCTCTCGCGTCGTTGACCGGCGCATCGTCTTCCATGCCTCGGAGAAGGAGGTCTTTCGGTCGATCCTGCGGAAACTGGAGCGGTTTCTCGGGGTCAGGGTGGTGACCTACTGCCTGATGGGCAACCACTTCCACCTGCTGCTGGAAGTGCCGGACAAGGAAGCGATGCCGAAGCTGGATGCGGAACAGTTGCTGGAGCTGCTGCCGCTGCTCTACGATGAGGCCGCTGTCGAGCAGGTGGCGAGGGAGCTGGAGGCGGCGAAGAACTCGGGGAATTCGGGGTGGGAACGGCGGATTCTGGAACGCTACGAGCGCAGGCGCTTCGATTTGTCGGTGTTTCTGAAGGAGCTGAAGCAGCGGGTCTCGATCTTCTTCAACCGACGAAACGGGCGGGTGGGGACGCTGTGGGAGGCACCGTTCAAGAGCGTGCTGCTGGAGGGCGGGGAGGAGACGCTGCGGACGGTGGCGGCCTACATCGATCTGAATCCGGTGCGGGCGGGGCTGGTGGAGCGTCCGGAGGCATACCGCTGGAGCGGCTACGGTGAAGCCTGCGGGGCGGGCAAGGGGGCGGAGAAGGCACGGGCGGGGCTGCGGTCGATCACGCGGGAGGGGTTGGCGAATCCCGGCGCCGACGGGGGAGCAACAGGTGCGACGGTTCTGCGGGATCTGCAAAAGCAACCGGAGCTGCCATCCTGGGCGGAGGTGCAGCGTCGCTACCGGCTGCTGCTCTATTCGGAGGGTCGTGAGCAGAAGCCCGATGAGGTCACCGGGGAAGGCGGCCGGGTGGGGATCGCGGCGGAGGAGTGCGAGCGGGTCGTGGAGGCAGGCGGGGCGGTGCCGCTGGCGGAAGCTTTGCGGCGGAAGGTGCGCTATTTCAGCGACGGCGCTGTGATCGGCTCGGCGGCGTTCGTGGACGGGGTCTTCGAAGCGCTTAAGGCCGAGGGGCGCACCGGTCCGAAGCGGACGAGCGGGGCGCGGCGGATGCGGGGGGCGGACTTCGGCGAGTTGCGCTCGCTGCGGGATCTGAGGGTTCGCTCCTCTGAGAAGACGGCGGGATGATGGTTCCTCGCCAGCGGTCCTCCGCCTGATTCGTTGCGCTACGGACAATCCGTGGTTTCGTTCGGCGATGAGCCATCGCATCGCCGTTCTAGGACTCCACCACGACCACGTCTGGAGCAATCTCGAGGAACTCGCCGCAACGGGCCGGGCCGAACTCGTCGGCGCCGCAGACGCGGATCCGGAGTTGCTTGCCAAGTATCGCGAGCGCTTTCCCGGCGAGACTTTCGGCAACTACGACGAGTTCCTCGATCTCCTCGGGGAACGGGGCTGCGATGCCGTCTACGTCTTCGCCAGCAACAGGCTGGGCGAGGATCTCGTCGTCGCGGCCTGCGAGCGCGGCTTGCATTGCCTCGTGGAAAAGCCGATGGCGGCGAGTCTTGCGGGAGCCGAGCGCATGCTCGTGGCGGCACGGGAGGCAGGCGTGAGACTGATGGTGAACTGGCCTTTCGCCTGGTGGCCGCAGCTCCGTCACGGCATCTGCATGGCCCAAGGTGGCGAACTCGGCCAAGTCTGGCAAGTGCGCTACCGCGCCGCGCACGAGGGTCCCGTCGAACTTGGTTGCTCGCGCCAGTTCTGCGAATGGCTCTACGATGCCGAGCTGAACGGGGCCGGAGCGCTGATGGACTACTGCTGCTACGGAGCGGTGCTCGCCGACGTCGTCCTGGGCCGGCCCGAATCGGTTTCGGGCTTGCGGCTCCGCACAGGGCTGAAGCAGGACCTCGAGCTGGAGGACAACGCCGTGCTCCTGCTGAAGTATCCCCATGCCCTTGCGACGACGGAGGCAAGCTGGACGCAGATCGGGCATCTGACGAGCTACAGCACCACGATCTACGGCAGTCTCGGCACCGTTCACATCGAGCCGGGGCCGGACGGGCGCATTCTGCACGCGACGGCGGCGCATCCCGAGGGCCGGGCTCTGGAGGTGCCGCCCCAGCCGGGCCATTTGGAAAACGCGAGTCTCCATTTCCTCTCGGCGATCGAGGATCCCGCCTTCGTGATCCACCCTCTCTGCGATGCCGACCACGGGCGCAACGCGCAATGGATTCTGGAAAAGGGCCTGGAGGCGACCCGCTGAAGCATCGGGCCTCCCGAAGCAAGGTCACGCATCCGGCTTCTCCCGACCGGGGCGTCGGTACCACATGGCGCAGAGTCGGCGGCTGCGGGCCGCTCCGGGCAGGAGCAGGAGCACGGCGACTTGCAGGAAAAAATCTTTCGCGGTGAACCAGTCGGACTTTCGCCCCGAGGTCGTCACGGGCGGGTCGCGCAGCACGACGAAGGAGAGCCCGCGCCGCTTCGCCCAGGCTTTGATGCGCCGCGCCAGCCACACTTCCTCGCCCGCGTAGACGCTTTCGTCGAAGCCGCCGGATGCCTCGAAGGCGTCGCGGCGGCAGAAGAAGAAGCTGCCTGCGGCATAGCCAAAGGCGGTCGAGAGACGGTCCCAGGTCCGCACGAGCCAGGCAACCGCCGGCTGGACCTCGCGGTCCAACGAGACGCGGGCGCCACCTGCGGCGACCTCTCCGGAAGCAAGGGCGGCGAGGGCTTGCGAGAGCAGTTCTCCGGGGAGCAAAGTATCGGCGTCGACGAAGACGAGCCGATCGGCCTCGGTTGCGGCGGCGCCGACGTTCCGCGCACGTGCGATCTGGTTGTGGCCTTCGAAAACAACGCGGTCGGCCCCGTGTTCGAGCGCGATGGCGGCGGTGCGGTCGCTCGAGTTGTTGTCGACCACGACGATCTCGCCCCGGCCGTGTTCGTCGGCGACGGCCTCGACGGCGGCACGGGCTGCGGCGAGGGTCGCCGGCAGGCAATCTTCCTCGTTGTAGGCTGGGATGACGATGGCGTAGCGACTCATTTGCGTATACCAAGTTACGCCCCCCTTTCGCCCGCAGGTTGGCGTTGCTCAGCTCGGCTTGACCCGGCGCTTCAGGGCCATGCCGAGGGCCATTGCGGGAACGAAGACGAGAGCCTCGGTGCGCAGGGCGCCAAGGTTGGCGATGGCGGGGCCGGGGCAGAAGCCGGCGAG
>SLGN01000321.1 GCA_007123695.1 Verrucomicrobiales bacterium | reverse complement strand
CGGAGTAAACGTGCCCTCGGGCTGTCGCCCCCCTCACGGGGGGCGCGGATTGAAACGCGCAACTGCTTATCAATGTCATCGACACTTTGGGTCGCCCCCCTCACGGGGGGCGCGGATTGAAACAATCAACGCTGTCCCTGATTCTCTTCGGCACGATGTCGCCCCCCTCACGGGGGGCGCGGATTGAAACCCCTTCTGCGACCGCACCATCGCCCGCAAGGTCGTCGCCCCCCTCACGGGGGGCGCGGATTGAAACTCCCGAAGCTGCTTGTCTATATCATCGACACTTTGTCGCCCCCCTCACGGGGGGCGCGGATTGAAACTCTCGGGTATTCCGGTGAAGGACCGCGTGAAACCCTGACCCCGGATTGATACATACCGCTGATTTGCGCTGATTTGCGCTGATTTCCACCGATGCTCTCCACAGTCTCGGAGAGCCCGAGCGGAGACTTTGTCGCTGAGGGGCGCGGATTGGTGCCTTTGGCCAGCCGCCGGGCAAAAAGTCTCGGGTTGCAACCTATCGCAGGTTCCCGCGGATTGGCGCTCCACCGGTCCCCCAATCCCGCCCAAATCAACAATCACCCCCCCTCCCAATCCACTCCACCGCCCGCCCCCTCTTCCGAATGCGCAGGCAACAGGGTCAGGCCACCCACCCGACCGGGTTGGGTCGCGAAGCCGTGCAGCTACCTGCCCCGGGCCATGAGGTCCTCGATCTCGTCGGGGTCGATGGGGATGTCGGCCATCAGGTCGAGGTTGCCGCCGGAGCGGACGACGATGTCGTTCTCCAGGCGGATCCCGAAGCCTTCGTCGGGCAGGTAGATGCCGGGCTCGACGGTGACGACCATGTTCTCGACGAAGACGCTCTCGGCGGGGGCGACGTCGTGGACGTCGAGACCGAGGCTGTGGGTGACGCCGTGCATGAAGTATTTGCGGTAGGCCCGCTTTTCCTCGGGCAGCTCCTCGTCGGCACGCTCTTGGGCGACTTCGGCGGCGTCGAGCAGGCCGAGCGCGATCAGCTCGTCTTCGACGAAGCGGGCGACTTCCTTGTGGTAGACGTTTCTGAGGTGCTTGCCGGGCTCGGCGAGCTCGTCGATGCAGAGCCGCAGGGTGCGGTGCACGGCGTCGTAGACGGCGCGCTGGCGGGGGGTGAACTTGCCGCCCACGGGGATGGTGCGGGTGAGGTCGGAGTTGTAGCCGGCGTATTCGGCGGCCACGTCGAGCAGGAGCAGATCGCCGTCGCGGCAGATTTGGTCGTTGGCGACGTAGTGGAGGACGCAGGCATTGGCCCCCGAGGCGATGATCGGCTCGTAGGCGAAGCCGCGCGAGCCGCGCCGCACGAATTCGTGCAGCAGCTCGGCCTCGATCTCGTATTCGGCCACGCCGGGCCGGACGAAGCCGAGGAGACGGGCGAAGCCTTCGGCGGTGATGCCGCAGGCGTGCCGGACGAGGCCGATCTCGATCTCGGACTTCTCGGCGCGGAGCCGGTGCAGCAGCGGGGCGAGCCGCTCGCAGCGCAGCCCGGGATGGCGCTCCTGGCAGAGGCGGCGGAAGCGGTCGTCGGGGGAGAAGTTCACCGGAGCGCCGGAGCGGGCGTGCTCGTTGTGGTTCAGCCACAGGCTGCCGGCCCCGCGCACGAGCTCGCGGAAGACGGCGTCGAACTCGTGCGACCAGCGCACCGCGGCCACGCCGGTGCGGGCGGCGGCCTCCTCGCGGGTGACCTTGCGCCCCTCCCACACGGCGATCAGCTCGGAGGTCTCCCGCACGAAGAGAATCTCGCGCAGGGCCGGGTCGGGGTGGCCGGGGCAGAGAAGCAGGCTCGTTTCCTCCTGGTCGATGCCGGTGAGGTAGAACAGATCGGAACTCTGGAGGAAGGGCCGCGTGCCGTCGGCGCTGCGCCAGGCGAGGTCGGCGGAGTGGATGGCGGCGAGGGCGCCGGGGGGCAGCAGGGCGGCGAGCCGGGCCCGGTTGGCAATAAACAATTCCGAAGGAATTTCCTCGTATTTCATGGGGGAAAGTAGGCGCGATATGGCGGGATTGTGCTATCCTTTCGCCCCTTGCCAGTAGGGTTCGCGTGTGGGCGTTCCGGGTTTGGGGCTCCCAATTGTAGATGGAAGAACCGCAAAGACAAACGGTCGTGATCGCCGACAACGATCCCGATTTTCTCGAGTGGGCCTCGCGGCATCTTGAGGCTGAGAGTGTCAGGGTGTTTACCACCCGTTCCTCGGACGAAGCCGAGAGGATGGTCGTCGAGCACGGCGCGGATCTGCTGGTGGCGGATTTCCAACTGCGCCCCTTCGACGGCGTCGAGCTGCTGAAGCGCATCCGCATGGCCAATCCGAACGCGCTGGTGATCCTGAGCGGCCGCGTCCACTCGACCAACGCGGTGATCGAGGCGATGCGCCTCGGCGCCTTCGACGTGCTGCGGCGCGAGTCGGTGAACTTCGAGCTGCGCGGCGTGGCCGAGCGCGCCCTCGCCGCCGCCGAGCAGATGCGGGTGGCGGCGGACCGCACCGGATCCGATCCGATCGTGCCGCCCCAGCCGAACGAAGACCTCATCATCGGCCGCTCTCCGGCGATGCAGGATGTCTACAAGCTGGTCGGCCGGGTCGCCCGCGCCGACGCTCCGGTCCTCATCACCGGGGAGAGCGGGGTGGGCAAGGAGGTCGTCTCCAACGCGATCCACAAGTTCTCGCGCCGCGCCAAGGCCGAATACGTGGCCATCAACTGCGCGGCGATCCCGAGCAACCTGCTCGAGAGCGAACTCTTCGGCCATGAAAAGGGCGCCTTCACCGGCGCGGTGGGCCAGCGGGTGGGCCGCTTCGAGCAGTGCCACGGCGGCACCCTCTTCCTCGACGAGATCGGCGACATGCCGCTGGAGGTGCAGAGCAAGCTGCTGCGCGTGCTGCAGAGCGGCGAGTTCTCCCGCGTCGGCGGGAACCAGAGCCTGCGCAGCGACGTGCGCATCCTCGCGGCGACGAACAAGCGCCTGGAGGAGGAGGTCGAGCACGGCACCTTCCGCGAGGACCTTTTCTACCGGCTGAACGTCGTGCGCATCCACATCCCGCCCCTGCGCCAGCGGCTGGAGGACATCCGGCTGCTCGCGGAGCATTTCCTGCAGCGCCGCACCGAGGGCGGCCGCGGCCGCGCGATGCAGTTTTCGAAAGGCGCCATCGAGATGCTGGAGGGCTACCACTGGCCGGGGAACGTGCGGGAGCTAGAAAACCTCGTGCAGCGGGCCTGCGTGCTCGCCACGGGCAACGTCATCCTGCCGGAGGATCTCCCTTTCAACCAAGCCACCCGCAGCGAGAGCGAGCGGGCCATCCTGGAGCGCGCCGCGATGCGCTTTCTCCAAGCCGGGGCGGTCGGGCCCCTCTCGCCCGTGGAGCTCGCGCTGAAGGCGCTGGCCGAGGCCGCCCTGCGCGAGGCCGGCGGCGACGAGGCCGCGGCCGCGATGCTCGGAATTCCGACCGAGGATCTCCTCGAGCACCTCGGCGGTCGGGCCGCGCCGAAAAAGGCTCCCGCGAAAAAGTCGCGACCGGCGAAGTCGGGGCGGAAGACGAGCTGAAAAGCGGCGCCCCACGCCATGCGTGCGGGGCGCGGCGGGGGCATCCATTCTCGACACCCGCGCCTGGGGCGGTATCGTAGAGGCAGGGCTCGCCCGCCCCCCCGTTCTCCATGCGGACCGGAATCCCCATCGCCTGCGCTCTGTTGGCCGCCCTTGCTATCGGCGGCGGCGCGTGGCTGGGGCTGCGTCGTGCCGCCGCGCCGGAGCGAGCCGCCTCGGCCCAGCCGGGGGAACACCGCCTGCGGGCTCCGGGACGCGATTCCCGGTCCGCGCCGGTCACCCTGACGAACGCCGATCTCGCCCGGCTCGAATCGCTCTTCGACGCCTCGCCCGGCGCGCGGCGCATTCTCCCGCTGCGCGAGCCGGTCTCGGCGAGAGCCATCCTCGCGCACCGCGATGCCGTCGGCTGCGTCTCGGTGGGCTTCGAGGTCGAGGGCGGGGGCGAGGCCCGCGCCCATTTCACCCGGCAGCCCTCCGGCGAGGTCGAGGGCCTCGTCGTCTCGCCCGAGAGCCCCGACGCCGAGCGTCTCCGCCTCGACCCCGAGACGGGGATCGCGACGCTGGAGACGCTGCCCGCCTCGGACTTGCTCTGCGCCCATTTCGCCGCAGGCCGCCTGCGTCCCGGCCTGCCTCCCGAGCCGCAGGCGGCGGAGTCCGACTCGTCCGGCGATGGCGACAGCCTGCCCGAGCCGAGCCCGCTGCTGGAAAGCCGCCCCGGCGCGGCGGCGGTGATCTTTCTCAACTTCGACGGCGAGACCGTCTCGGGAACGCCGTGGAACACTCTCTACACGAGCGGCGAGCCCATCGTGGCCGAGCCCTTCTCCTCGCCCCAGCACATTCCCGGGATCCACGCCATCATCGCCGAGGACTACGCCGTCTACGACGTCAACGTCACCACCGACCGGACCGTCTACGAGAGCGCGGACCCGGGGCGGCGCGTCATGACCATCTTCACCCAGTCGCAGGCATGGTATGGTCGGGCCGCCGGCGGGGTGGCCTTCCGCGATTCCTTCGGCAGCCTGACAAACCCCTACTGCTG
>SLGN01000248.1 GCA_007123695.1 Verrucomicrobiales bacterium | reverse complement strand
GGCCGGGGACGCGCTCGCCCGCATGGGCTACACCGGAGCGGGCATCAACCGCGAGCGCGCCCATGTCCATGTCGAGCTCACCTTCCTCCTCAGCGACCACTACCAGCGCTGGCACGAAAAGCACTTCACCTCGAAAAACTACCACGGCATCTTCAACGGCATCAATCTCGCCGGGCTCGACATCGCCGGGCTTCTCCTCGCCCACCGCTCCAATCCGGCGATCACCATTCCCGAGTTCCTCGCCTCCACCGCCGAGGCCCACTACCGCGTTCTCGTGCCGAAGAGGGGCATCCCCGACTTTCTCCGCCGCTACCCCTGGCTCGCCCGCGACTTCGAGTCGGTGCGCGAGCCCAAGTCGTGGGAATTCGCCTTCGACAGTGCGGGCGTCCCCCTGGAAATTCGTCCGAGCGACCGGGAAATCGCCGCGCCGGTCGTCACCTACGTGAAGCCGACCCCGGGGAACCACACCGACCACACCGTGGGCCGCCTCTCCGGCAGCGGCGACACCGCCACGCTCTCGCCGAGCGGCTCGCGCTATATCCAACTGATCAGCGATTCCTTCTGAAGCCGTCCCGCCCGTCTCTCGCATGCCCGCCCGCTCCTCCTCCCGCTTCTGGCTTTGGTTCGGCAGCCTCAGCCTGCTGAGCGCCTTCCTGCTCTTCCAGGTCCAGCCCATTCTCAGCAAGTTCATCCTGCCCTGGTTCGGCGGCAGTCCGGGAGTCTGGACGACGTGCATGCTCTTTTTCCAGATGCTGCTCTTCGCGGGCTACGCCTACGCGCATTTCCTCGTGAAGCTGCCGCGCCGCTGGCAGGGCGTGGTGCACGGGCTGCTCGTGCTCGCGGCGGCGCTGCTGCTGCCGATCACCCCCTCCGAGTCGTGGAAGCCCGCCGGCGACGAGGATCCCGCCCTGCGCATCCTGCTGCTGCTCTGCGCCAGCGTGGGCCTGCCCTACTTCGTGCTCGCGAGCACCAGCCCCCTCGTCCAAGTCTGGTTCACCCGGGCTTCCGGGGGCGCGCATCCGTGGCGGCTCTACGCCCTCTCGAACGCGGGTTCGCTCGCTGCGCTGCTCAGCTATCCGTTCTTTTTCGAAGTGCGATGGGATGTTGCCGGACAGACCGCGATGTGGTCCGGGGCCTTCGTCGTCTTCGCGCTGCTCTCGGGCTTCCTCGCGTGGCGGGACCGGCAGGGCGGTGCGGCGGCGTCGGTCGGGCCGGTTGCCGACGAAGTCACTCCCGGGGCTCCGGTGGTCGCGGCGCCGCCCGCGGGGACGCCGGACGAAGACTCCGCCGACCAAGCGGCCCCTGCGGAAACGCCGCTTGCGGAGGATGAAGAGGATGCGGATCCCGCGCCGGGTTGGTGGCGCAGGCTCGCGTGGCTGCTGCTTCCCGCCCTCGGCAGCGTGCTGCTCCTCGCCACCACCAATCACGTCTGCCAGGACGTTGCGGTGATTCCCTTTCTCTGGGTCGTGCCGCTCAGCCTTTATCTCGTGACCTTCATCATCTGCTTCGAGCACGAGCGCTGGTATCGGCCGGCCTGGTGGGGGGCGGGGGCGATGGCGGCGGTCTTTCTCGCGGCGGTCTACGGCGGCGAAGCCTGGGCGATGGCTTCCGGCGTTTCCCTGCCCTGGGGCGGCGAATTCCGGCTGCCCTGGACCGACGGCATCACCTACAAGGCCGAACTCGGCGTTTGCTTTACAGCGATGTTTCTCGCGGTGATGGTCTGCCACGGCGAACTGACGAGGGCCAAGCCGTCCCCGCGCCACCTCACCGCCTTCTACCTTTCCCTCTCGGCGGGCGGCGCGCTGGGGGGGCTGCTCGTGAGCCTCGTCGCCCCGCGCGTCTTCGACAGCTATCGGGAATGGCCGCTCGCCCTCGTCGCGGTCTTTGCCCTCGCCGGCCTGGTGTGGGTGCGCGAGCTTGCGAGAAAGCGTGGAAGGCTGCGTGTCGTCGGCGCGCCTCTCGTCGCCCTCCTTCTCGCTGGAGGGCTCTGGGGAATCCAGGCGTGGAGCCCCCGGCAGGAGCCGCGCATCGAGCAGGTACGGAACTTCTACGGCGTGATCTCCGTCGAGGAAGGCCCCGACGAGGAGAGCGGCGACGTGGTCCGCTACCTCTACCATGGCGGCATCATGCACGGCCTGCAGCGCATGGCCTCCTACGAGCGCGAGACGGCCTACTCCTACTTCGGCCGGTGGACCGGCATGGGACGGACCCTCGCCCGGATCCAGGCGCGGCAGGAGGGGAGCGTGGGCGTCGTCGGGATGGGAACCGCGTCGGCCCTCTGCTTCGGGCGCCGGGGCCACCGGTGGCGCTTCTACGAGATCAACCCCGAGATCGTTCGCTTCGCCAAGACCCACTTCACCTACATTTCCGACTTCATCGACCGGGGCGGTCTCTACGAGGAGGTCGTCGGCGACGGCCGTCTTGCGCTGGAGCGGGAGCCGCCCCAGAATTTCGACGCCCTCCTCCTCGATGCCTTCAGCGGCGACTCCGTCCCGATGCATCTGCTCACCCGGGAGGCCTTCGAGATCTACGCCCGCCACCTCGCCGACGACGGCATCATCGTGGTGAACTGCACCAACCGATACATTCTCCTCGCCTCCGTCGTCGAGAGGATCGCCGAAGAGCTCGGTTTCGGCACCACCCGCATCGTCACCGACCGGGACGGATTCCACGAAATCACCGAATACGTCCTCGTGACCAAGGACGAGGAATTCCTCGCCGCCAATCCCCCTTCCTCCCCCTGGCCGATGGAAAGCGTGGAAGTGTCCCTCTGGACCGACCAGCGCCACAACCTCTTCGAGATCCTGGAAAAATTCTGACAAACCGGCGCCCGCGACCAACCCGAATCGAAATCGAAATCGCCGCCCGATACCCCAATCCAAGACCCCTCGCCGCACCGAAGCCCCCACCCGCAAAGCGAGCCTTCCAATGTTCGACCGCGACGCACTGCCGCCGATTCTGTTCGGCACCACCCCGCTCGGCAACATCTACCGGGCCGTTCCCGAGGAGGACAAGCGCGAGCTCGTCGCCGCGTGGTTCCGCCATGCCGAGTCGCCGGTCTTCATCGATTCCGCCGGAAAGTACGGCGCCGGCCTGGCCTTGGAATCGCTGGCGCGGAATCTCGGCGCCCTCGGCGTCGCGCCGGGCGAGGTCCTCGTGAGCAACAAGCTGGGTTGGAAGCGGGCTCCGCTGAAGACGCCCGAGCCGACCTTCGAGCCGGGCGCGTGGTTTGGTCTTTCCCACGATGCCGTCCAGCGCATCGGCTACGAGGGCATCCTCGAATGCCACGAGGAGGGCAACGCCCTGCTCGCCCCCTACGAGGCGCGGTTGGTCTCGGTCCACGATCCCGACGAATACCTCGCCGCCGCCGACGGCGCCGCCGATGGGGAGCGCCGGTTCCGCGACATTTTGGAAGCCTACCGCGCCTTGGCCGAACTCAAGCGGGCCGGGAAAGTCGACGCGGTCGGGGTGGGGGCAAAGGACTGGGGCTCGATCCGACGCATCTGGGACGCCGGCGTCGCGCTCGACTGGGTCATGTTCGCGAACTCGTGGACGGTGATGCGGCATCCCCTGGAGCTGCGCCGCTTCATGGAGGAGCTGGCGGCCCGGGGCGTCGCCATCTTCAACTCCGCCGTCTTCCACGGCGGCTTCCTCACCGGGGGAGAGTTTTTCGACTACCGGAAGGTCGACCGGCGCAGCGAGCCGGAGCTCTTCGCCTGGAGGGACCGTTTCGAGGCGGTCTGCGCGGAGTTCGGGACGTCTCCGGCCGTCGCCGCGGCCGCCTACGCGCGGGAGGCGCCCGGCGTCGTCGCGCTCGCCCTCAGCACGAGCCGCGCCGACCGCGTCGCCGAGATGGTGGCCCTCGCCCGCGCCGAGCTCGGCGAAGATCTGCGCCGGGCCCTCGTCGACGCGGGACTGCTGTGATCGCGGGCGGTCCCGGCGATTCCGGCCTTTTTCTATTCCCTGCCGGTGATTTCCAGAAAAAGTTCCTCCAGCGACAGTCCCTCCGCGCCGCCCGCCCTGGCCCGGATCTCCTCGACGGTGCCGACCGCGCAGAGCCGCCCCTCGTGGATGATGCCGACGCGGTCGGCCAGCTCCTCGGCCACATTGAGGAGGTGGGTGGAGAGAAAGACCGTCGCTCCGGCTTGGCTGCGCGCCTTGAGCTCCTCTTTGACCACCCGAGCGTTCTTCGGATCGAGGCCCACCATCGGTTCGTCGACGATGATGACTTCGGGCTCGTGGAGCAGGGCCGAGGCGAAGGCGAGGCGCTGGCGCGTGCCATGGCTGAGATTTTCGATCCGCTGCCTCGCGTAGGGCCCCAGGGAGAAACGCTCCATCAGTTCCGGCGAAAGCCGCTTCGCCTTTTCCGGCGGCACTTGGAAGAGCTCGGCGACGAAGGCCATGAACTCGACCGTGGTGAGCTTGTCGTAGAACTCGGCCACGTCGGGAATGTAGCCGATGCGGCGCTTCGCCTCGAGGGGCTCCTTCTGGATGTCGTAGCCGCAGATCCGCGCCTCGCCGCCGCTCGGCTTGATCAGGCCGGTGAGCAGCTTGATGGTGGTCGTCTTCCCCGCCGCATTCGGCCCGAGGAAGGCGAAGAGTTCG
>SLGN01000656.1 GCA_007123695.1 Verrucomicrobiales bacterium | reverse complement strand
CTGGCCGGCACCAAGGACCACGTGCCCCAGTCCACCGTCGGCTGGTGATCCCATTTGCCAAGAACTCAACACCGACCCTCCCGGAGGTCGTCTCCGGGAGGGTCCCACCCCAGACAAAATCAACCAGGCCAGAGCCTTTCCCGAAGCAAGGACGGAAGGTCCCGCCTCCATCCGATCTTCCTTCGGCAAACGAAGAACCGCCCAAGCCTTTCACCCGCGATACCCCGGACCCCCGGTGGAGTCATCTCCGCCCCGGCCACCCCAGGCCTCGCCACGAAACCACTCTTGATCGGGGTCCTGAAGGAACCGGTCCGGAAACCAACAACAACGCATACATACCAAAAGATAATGAAACTGAACAACATCAAGAAGCAGGCGGGTCTCACCCTCATCGAGGTCACGCTCGTCATCGCGGTCCTTCTCGGACTCATCAGCGTGCTCTTCATCGGCGTCTCCGCCTACAAGGAGGGCTCGAACCGCGCCAAGTGCATCCTGAACATCTCCAACGTCCAGAAGGCCGTGCGCTCCTACCAGAACCTCTATGAAAAGAATCCTGGGGAAGGCCTCACCAAGGAAACCATCACCGGCGTGGGCGCCTTCCTCGAGACCGAGCCGACCTGTCCGAGCGCCGGCGAATACACCTGGGGCACCACCATCCCCGACGTCGGCGTCGCCTACGTGAGCTGCTCGCTCGCCGGCACCAAGGACCACGTGCCCCAGTCCACCATCGGCTGGTAATCCTCTCCAGGGCCGGCGTTCCGCGCCGACCTTTTCTGCCTGAATCGATCCCGCTCCGGAGCGAAATCTCCGGGGCGGGATCCCCCACCCCCGAAGTACGGCTTCCTTCCCCGAAGCAGAACCGGGACACCTAGACCGGTCCTGCTTCGGCGAATGAGCGACCCGACCGCCCCTTCGACTCTTCTTCTCACCAATTCCCGTCCGACCCATGGATTTGCTGCCTTTGAACGCATCTCCGCTGAAAATCTACTCCCAGGCCAAGCGGATCCTGCGAACCACGAGCCGTGCCAAGGAGCCGGACTGGTACAGGCCCGCGCATGAGCTTGATTTGCAGTGGCACATCTGGATCGGTTCGCGAACCGGGATCAGCGCGATCTACAGCAAGACGCTAAAGCAGTGGTGGGACGGGCCCGACCTTCCCCCGATCAACTGCGAGATCGACGAGGGCGGCGTCAACCGGGGACCGGATCCGGCTTCCCGAGCGGCTCTTCACGAGCTTCTCTCAAAGTTGATTTCGACCCGCGAGTATGGCGGACGGAACAAATCGATCGGCGTTGTCTTCCACCTGGCCGACAGTCTTCGGGTTCGGGAACTGGCGCCCGAGTTTTCCGACGACGACGACTTCGAAAACCTCAACGAACTGCTTCAGACGGCGCCCGAGATCGCACTTGGGGACGACACCGTCGATAAGCGAGAGGGACGCTGGAGGCTCTTGCCCCTTCTGGGGATCTCGGAGGGCGAACGTCGCTCGCTTGCACTACAGGTTTCGTCGAAGTTCGAAAGCCTCGCCAAGGCCCTTGCCGATTATGGCGAATCGAACAATGTTCCCGTCGTTGTCGATGTGCGCAGCGCTGCCCTCGAGGCGATGTCGGCCTTGGCCTACGTTCACCCCAGGGTTCAGGCGGGTGACGGAGCGGCGACTCTGGGCCTGATCGTGTTCGAGCCAATGACGATTCTTTTCGCTAGGGGGAAGCGGGGCGAATTGCAGCTCGTGCGCCCCTTGCTCCATCGCGGAGCGCCCCACTTGGGAGCGACGGAGATTTACGAGGCGATCACGCAGACGGCAGCCCTTCTCAACCATCGCGATCCCCGGATCTTCATGGCCTCGGTAGTCGGCCTTGGGGTTGAGGCTCTGAACTCCCTCCTTGAGATCTACCGCGAGCAGCATGCCGACGCGGACATCGAGGTCATCGAAACGGTCGGTCACGATTTTGTCGCCGGCGTCCCGGGTGGACGCCTCGAACTCGCCGCCGCCGTGCAAGAGGGGCCCCCCTCGGCCGATGAGCCCCCCCTCTTCCGCGAGATGCGCGAGGTCTGGGCGAGCCAGGATTTCTACGGACCGAGCCGCGAGGAAGTGTCGATGATGCCCGCCCGAGGCGACCTGCGGATGCTCAAGTTCGGAGGAATGGCCCAGAAGGTCGCCATTGTTGCCATCCTCGCCTTCGTCGGCTGGACCGGAATGGACTTCGTTCGCCAGATGGGGTCGGGAGCATGGAAGGTTTCTCCCGACGACGCCCAGAACATGGAGATGGAACTCGCGCGGCTGCAGCAGGAGCGCCGCGAGTGGCAGCACTGGGACCGCCTTCTTAAGAAGCGTTCCGAGGGATGGCTCGCCATGGAGGCGTTGCTGGAACTCTTTCCGGCCGAGGGCGGCGTGATTCTCAAGGACGCCAACTACCGTAGCGAGGCCGACGATTCCGGACGCGATGCGGACAAGATCGGTATCCGACGCTACTGGGACGTGAGCGGCTATGCCAACCCCGAACTGGCGGCGTCCCTGCCCACCCTGGGCAGCCGCACCCGGGTGGCGGAACTCCTCAACCGCATCGCCGAGCGGAACTTCGCACCCTATCTCTCCGTTGGGCAGCAAACCCGGGAGATCCAAGTCACCCTGCAGCAAAAGCAGGGGGCGATGCCGCCGTCCCTGGAATTCCCCGCGAAGGTGGCGAGGCACTTCCGCACTTCCTTCGAACTGAGGATCGTGCAATCACTCAATGCCAAAGACGATCTGGCGATCAACACGGTTCCCCTGAAGTCCGAATGAACGCATCCCCCCACCGTCAAGCCATCCTCGTCTTCGGCATCATCGCGCCCTTCTTCGTGATCGGGGCGATCCTCGTGGCCACCATCATGGCGCGCTCCAAGCTCAAGGAAACCTATGCCGAGAAGGTGGCGACGCAGCAGCGCTACGAGACCGCCAAATCGCAGGTCGCCGAACTGGAGACGTTCTTTACCATCGACAAGCGCCGCGAGACGGCGGAATACTGGAATTCTAAGCTCGAAAAGGATGTCGTCGAGTCGCTCACCGCCAATCTCGACAAAATCCTTGCGAAGTATGACTCCGATGTTTTGAGGCAGACGGAAATGGGGCAGGCATCCGGTGCCGGCAGCGTCGGGCCGAAGGCGAAGCATCCCTATGCCAGGATGCAGCTCAAGTTCGAGGGAGGGTTCAAGCCGATGCAGCTTCTCCTTGCCGAACTTGAGACCGAGATGCCGCAGCTCTTTCTCGAAAGCATTGCCATCAGCCCGCGCCCGGCAAGGTCCGAGGGCGAAAAGGGGGATCTCCAGTTCGGGGTGGTCTACCTCGCTTGGGAGAAACCCAAGAACCGCGCGAAGCCATGAAGACGACGCCTTTCGAATACATTCTACCAGTGGTTGCCGCCTTCGGACTCTCGAAATCCGGGCTTCTTCCCCGCTTCGAAGTGGGCGAAACGACCGCCGCCGGGGTCTCGACCGCAGCGCCTGCCGGAGGCGGGCCGGAAAGCGAGGGGGGCGGTCTCGCCGCTGCGGCCATCGTCGGATTGGCAGGAACGATCGATGGCATGACCCCCGAAGCTGCGCTGACGATGGCGAAGGCCGGGATCGGGGGACCGCAGGCGCCCGCAGACGAAGGTGGCGGCAGCAAGAGGGAATATGCTGAGAGCGGTGCGAACCGCGCCGTGAGTTCCGTCATCGAGAGTGGAATGAAGTCGGTCGAAGGAACCGACATCGACGAGGCGCTCGATTTCCGAAGCGAAGCCGCCAAAGGCTCGGGAGGGCCCGGTGGCAAGGACGCGCTGCTAGCCGACGCCTCGGAAAGCACCGAGGGAACCGGAGGTTCGGAGGGGGCGACAGAGGGTGCCGGGATCGCCCCCCCCCCCCAAGCCACCGCCGAAGTCGGAGCAGTGGATGCCACGCCAGGAGGAAAGCCGGGCGACGAAATCGGGGAAGATGGGCTCGATGGTCCGGACGGTGCTCCGAGGTTCGCCGCCGATGCCGTGGTGGAGGCGGGATCGGCACCTGCCTCCTCTTCACCGGAAGGAATCGATCCCGACAAGCTCGATTTCCTCCAGCGCTCCAATCTGGTGCTCGGGAAACTGCTCGACAACCACCGGAGCGTCGATCCCTTCGGGATGGTCATGGACCCGGGCAGTTCCACTGTCGCTCCCGTCCTCGCCGACCAATACGAGGAAGCTCCCGAAGCCACCACTGTTTCCAACTCGGCCCTGAAGAACGCTCTCATGTCGCTCCCCATTACCGGCGTCTATCCTTCCAAGGGACTGATCGTCATCGGAGCCCGCTCGTTTCCGGTCGGAGGTCAATTCGGAATGCGTTTGCAGGATCTCACGATCCGGCTGCGCTTTGAAGGCATTCGCGAAGGAGAGGTTTTTTTCCAGGATCTGGAGACGCGTGAAATCACCTCCATCCCCTTCGATGTGCGCCCCGCCGAATTCGAGCCTCTTCGGAAAGGCGGCAAGCTCGTCACCGGCAATGGCATCGTTCCGATGAACGACCTCTATATTGCGAACTAAAAAATTTTCGTCAAATTTTTAGTTAATCCTTGCTAAATACTGATTCTTCTAGTATTTATTGCGATTATCAAACTTTTTTGCGCG
>SLGN01000694.1 GCA_007123695.1 Verrucomicrobiales bacterium | reverse complement strand
GGCGTGGGCGGCGGCGTGGGCGGCGGCGTGGGCGGCGGCGTGGGCGTTGGAGACGGGGTTGGCGAAGGAGTCGGCGACGGTGTTGGCGTCGCTGTCGGGGGCGGCGACGTTGGGTACGGCGTGGGCGTTGGAGTCGGATCGGGCATGGCGGGCTAGGATGTTGATTCGGTCGTCGAGACGAGAGCGATAGTTGACGCCGATTTATCCAACGGCGAAAGATCCCGGGGCGAATTCGCCCAGGTAAAGGAAACCTCTAACGACCCCTTCGACCGCGCCGTCGAAGAGTTTGGAGCGGGAAACACGCGGATGTCGTCGAAACGTTCGAGGACGGCCCTTCGGGAGCCAGCGCCCTGCCGTCCATAGCTTGGGTCGCCTGCCTGCCTGCCTGCCGGCAGGCGGTACACGGAGGTTTTTAGAGGTCCCTTGAAGAAACCGACGCGTGCCAGGAGCGGAGCCAGCCGCTCTAGGAAGGTCGCGGAAGGTCGCGGAAGGTCGCTGGTTCTATCCGAGACGCGATCATGACACCATGATTGAAATCGCGTCTTCTCGGAAATGCAAGCTGAAAATTTAGGGGAACCTCCAGTGCCCCCCCAAGCCTGGAATCGGGCGCTCCTTTGGGGCTTCTGGGCTTAAACCATCGTCATTCGCTCCTCGGCAAACCAAGCTCCGGCCTTGGCGCGGAGGTCGGCGATGGGGAGGCCCTCGCGTTCGGCGCGGGCGAGGACGGCCTTCTGGGCGAGGTAGTCCTTGTTGACGATGCCCGCCTTGCTCTGGAGCAGGCGCCAGGCTTTGCGGCGCTCGACGCAGAAGAGGACGACGTGGCGGGAGACGGCGTAGGGCCGGACCTTCCCCCCGACCTCGGCCCGGATGAAGGCGCCGAAGTCGGGCACGTGGCTGCGGTGCGCGGGGTCGAAAACGTGGCGGCGCACGACGTCGTCCTGCGTCACGAGGACGAGCAGGTCCTCGAGCGGCAGCAGCTCGGCTGCCTCCGCCTCGGTCACGGCCTCGAAATGGCGGCGGAAGCGGGCCTCGGTCACGGCCCAGTGGGCGACGGTGTAGCGGTAGGGCGTCTTGTCGGAGTACGCGGCCAGGTACCAGTCGCGGTCGAGGTTGGGGTTTCCCTTCAGCTCGAAGCATTCCGCCGCGGTTTCCCCGCGCCGGGGGTCGAAGACGAACTCGGGCATGCCGCGCGAGTCGCGCGAGAGCTTGGCCTGATGGGCCGAGGCGTCGTCGGCGACGCCGTGCTCGGGCTGGCAGGTGCTGTAGCACTGGAAGAAGGCGGCGCCCCGGTAGTCGAGCCCCTCGAGGACGCATTGGTAGAGCTTGGCCGCGTTGGCCATGGAGACCTGGGCGACGTAGGGGCTGCCGTGCCCGGTCGTGAGGATCTCGGCGACGCTCTTGCGCTCGGTCAGCTTGCCCTGCGAGGCGCGGCCGAACTGGTTCATGTCGTAGCCGCCGAGCATGTTCGAGCTGTCGGAGTTCTGCCCGCCGGTGTTGGAGTAGACCTGGGTGTCGAGCATCACGCCCTTCACGTGGGGGCGGTTCTGGAGGACGACCTTGGAAAGGTTCTGGAAGCCGATGTCGCCGAGGGCGCCGTCGCCGCCGACGATCCAGACCTTGGGCAGCTCGCGGATCTCCTCGTCGGTCATGTGGGCTTCGCCGAGGCGGGCCAGCTCCCAGTAGCCGCCCTCGTCGATGACGCCCCCGCCCGACTCGGTGGCGGAGCGTTCCCCCAGCAGGGCGAGGGCGAGGCGCTCGGGGGCGACGGAATGCCGCGCGTGCTGGAGGAGGAGGGATTCGCCGAGGAGCCAGGAGATGGTGGCTCCGTCCTGGAAGAGCGAGTTCATCCAGGGGTAGGGATGCGGGTTGCAGGGCGGGGTCGAGCCGTAGACGGTGTTGCAGCCGGTCGAGGCGCCCATGAACATGACGCTCGTGCCGTTGGCGAGGCGACCGTCGGTGGACTGGAGCTTGAGGTGGTTGAAGGCATCGACGCGCAGCGCGCTGACGAGGGCGGCGACGAGGTCCTCGTCGGAGATGGGCCCGGCGGCGGCGAGGCGGGCCTCGGTGTCGGCGTCGTTCTCACCGCCGAGGCCCATCACGAGATGGGCGACGGCCTTGCGGTAGAGGGCGTGCCCGGCCGGGTCGCGCTGCCGCAAGTCGGCGAGGCGGGCGGCCGCGTCGGACTCGAGGCGGTCGGCGAGGGCGTCGAGGCGCGCCGCCTTGCGGTGGTAGATCGGGCGCATGTAGGCCTCGGTGACGGAGGCGATGGCGCGGAGGACGGACTTCTCCCCGCAGCCGGCGCAGGCGCCGTCGCCGGAGACGAGGGCCTCGTAGTTGCGGCGCACCATGAGGTGGTTGCGCAGGGCGGCGGGGCGCGAGTCCTCGGGATGCTCGCCGTCGTAGAGGCCGAGGTATTTTTGCGGCGTGTCAGGGAGGAGGCGCGAGAAGATCTGCGCGGTGGTGAGGCGCTGGTTGAGCTCTGCGGTATCGGGGACCATGACGAGGGCATTGTGGTCGCCGCATTGCTCGACGCATTCGCCGCAGCCCTTGCAGAGGTCGCTCACGAAGATGGAGAAGACGCCGCCCTGGCCGGGGCTCTTCTTCTCGACGGACTTGAAGATGGCGGGCGTCTTGGAATAGGCGACGGGGACGAGCTCGAGGATGCCTAGGAACTCCTCCTTGGCTTGCGGGTCGATCCCGCCGTTGAGCGCCGCGACCTCGGCGCGAACGATTTCGCGGAAGGGCAGGGACTCCTTCGCCTCGATCGCGGCGTTCATCCGCTCGCGGGCGCGGCCCTCCAGCGCGGGCAGGGCTGCGAGGAGGCGCTCGCGCTGCTCCGCATCGCTGACGTAGTTGCGGGCGGCGGTGGCGAGGACGGTGCCGAGGTCCTGCGCGGTGTTGGGCAGGGCGGTGTCGGGGCAGGCGCTGATGCACTCCATGCACTGGGTGCAGTGCTCGGGAAGGTAGAGGGGCGTCTCGCGGCGGGCGACGTATTTCGACGCGGTCGCTCCCGTCGCCGCCGCCATCACCCCGACCGAGGCGAGGGCGCCGGAGGGCTGGTGGTAGCCGAGGCCGCTGCGGAACTCGCTGTCGAACTTCTCCAGCGACTGGATCGGGTAGCGGTCGGGCTGGCCTTCCTCGTGCCCGTGGGGGTGGAGCCCGGCGTAGCCGCAGCCCGCCGTGGGGACGATGTCGGGGACGCCCTCGGGTATGAGCGGGGCGAGGCGCATCGAGGAGAGGTCCTCGTCGTCGATCGCGCCGTGGGGCACCTCGGCGACGCGGGCATAGCCCTCGGCCATGACCCGCATGTTCGACTCGACCACGGCGGCGCCGAAGCGGCCGAACTTCTTTTCGTACTGCGCCCGCACCACCTCGTCGAAGCGCGAGGCGTCGATCCCGAAGGTTTCGAAGAAGGGCGAGACGCGGAAGTAGGCCCCGAGGAAGGCGTTGCCCTGCATGCGGACGTGCAGGTCGGGCCGGTCGGTCGCAGCCCGCGCGATCTCGAAGCCGGGCAGGGTGAAGAGGCGGATTCCGTTCGCCTTGACGAAGGCCCGGTGGCGCGGCGGGATGCGCCGCCAGACCGTCTCGGGGGGCTCGCTCGACTCCCAGACGAGGGCTCCGCCCTTCTTCAGTCCGGCGAGGGGGTTGGTGTGGGTGAAGGCCTTGGGGTCGCAGCAGAGGACGATGTCGACGTGGTTGAGCTCGCAGTTCACGCGCACGTGCTCGGGGGCGGCGACGAGGTAGTAGTTGGTCGGCGCTCCCTTCTTCTCCGATCCGTATTTCGGGTTGGCGTTGACGAAGAGTCCGGCCTCGCCGGTCTCCTGCTGGAGGACGTGGGCGAACTCGCCGATGATTTCGCCGAGGTTCTTGCCGGTGGTGATCATGCCCCAGCCGCCGATGGAGTGGAAGCGCGCCGCGATGGCGCCCTCGGGAAGGAGCGAGGGAGTGTCCTTCGAGACTACGGCGTAGGGATGGTCGACGCCGAGGACGAAGAAATGCTCGCCCTCGGCGATGCCGCGCCCGTCCTTGCGCTTCGTCGCGCCGGTGGCGAACTCGTAGGCGCCGAGGACGTGCTCGGGCCGGAAGTCGCGCGAGCCGATCCCGTAGATCCCGTTGCAGAGGCGGGGAAACTCCTCGGGCGCGAGCGGCGGGATGCGTCCGTCGCCGCCATGGAGGCGGGCCTCGAGGGCCTTTGTCAGGGCGGTGCGGATGTCGCGGCCGAGGGGGTTGTCGCCGGCCATGCCCTCGTCGGTGCGCTCGAGGACGATGACGTTCTTTTTCCCGCGCAGGGCGGCGACCACGGCGGCCTCGGGGAAGGGGCGGATCACGTTGACGTGGATGGAGCCGACCTGGGCCCCGCGCTGCCCGCGCAGGTAGTCGCAGGCGGCCTCGATGTTCTCGGCGGCGCAGCCGAGGGAGACGAAGACGGTCTCGGCGTCGTCGGTGCGGTAGCAGTCGAGGAGCCGGTGGCGGCGGCCGGTGAGCTCGCCGAACTCGCGGTAGGCCTCCTCGAGAAAGCCGAGGATGGGCTCGTTCCACTGGTTGCGTCGGGCCGCGACGCCGTTCATGTGGTGTTCCTGGTTCTCGACGGGACCGAGCAGGATGGGGTGCTTCAGGTC
>SLGN01000485.1 GCA_007123695.1 Verrucomicrobiales bacterium | reverse complement strand
GGTGGAATGAACTACGCCTATCTTTATCACAACCTCCGCCACCAAGCGCAAACCGGTGAGCTCGGCGGACTCTTTACCGGTGCCACGATCAAGCATTTGCCGCGGGAGAAGCTCGCGAAGGTGCATGTGATTGTTCCGACACCACGGATTCTGGAAATGTTCTCGGAACAGATCGTTGCCATTGAGCGGCAACGCGCCCACTTGGATGCCGCCAGTCAATGGGCCGCCAAAGCCCGCGACCTCCTCCTCCCTCGCCTCATGAGCGGCGAGATTGAAGTGTGACTCTTTTGCCCCTGCCCTTTCCCATGCTCGCGCCGTTCCCCATCCTCGAAGTGGATCCGGCCTCGCGGAGCGACATCGAGCAACTTGGCAGCAAACCCAAGTTCTGGTTCAAGCGGGTAGACGAGAACTGGCTTTTCAAGGAGGCCAGGGAGAACACCGGCGAGGATTGGGCGGAGAAGGTGGCTTCGGAGATCGCGCGCCTGCTCGGCCTTCCCACCCATTACGCCGAGCTTGCGCTCTGGCAGGACAAGCGCGGCTGCGCGGTGAAGTCGTTTCTCTCCTCCGACAGAAGCGTGCTGATCCACGGCAACGAGTTGCTGGGCGGCCTCATCTCCGGCTACGACAAGGAGAAGCAGCGGGGGCAGGCGGACCACACCTTCGAAAACATCGTCCACGTGATCGAGAATTTGTTCTCCGATGAGAAGTCGCGACGGCCGGTCGCGTTGCGAATGGTGGGCTACCTGATGCTGGATGCCCTGGTGGGCAATACGGACCGCCACCACCAGAACTGGGGCGTAGTTTTGGAGCGCAAGCAACAGGCGGGCGGACGTGACAGCTATTTCGTACAGTTGGCGCCCACCTTCGACCACGCGTCCTCGCTCGGGCGGGAGCTGACGGACGACGCCCGGGACCGGCATCTCGCGGAAGGCACGGTGGAGCGCTACCTCCTCAAGGCCCGCGGGGGCATTTTTGAAGGTCCGACCGCCCGGCACGGCATGAGCCCGATGGCCCTGGCCCGGCTCCTTGGCCTGAGGTATCCCGAGCTTTTCAAACCTTGGCAGGCGCGAATCAGGCATCTGTCGCAGCAGGACGTCGAGGATCTGTTCGCCAGGGTTCCGGGTGAGCGTCTCAGCCCGAGCGGGCGGGCGTTTGCGCTCGCTTTCGTGGCTGCGAGCCGTAAACTGATCTTGGAGATCCCATGAGAAGCCTTTTCCTAGCTTGGCAAGCCCCCTCCGACTCCCAGCGCAGCCGGGCGTGGTTTCCTGTGGGTCGGCTGGATGCCCACACGGAAGCGCCTCATTACCGCTTCCGTTACACCGGCGGTGCGCTCAAGGCGCAGGAGGACGTCGGCTTCATGCCGCTGTTGGCCTTCCCCGATTTCCAGAAGGATTATCGCTCCGACGAACTCTTCCCTCTTTTTCAGAACCGGGTGATCTCGCCCAAACGGGGCGACTTCGAGGAATACATCCGATGGCTCGATCTGGATCGCAGCCATGCCGATCCCATCGCGATCCTGTCGGTTTCTGGCGGCGAGCGGGTTACGGACAACCTGGAGGTGTTCCCCAAGGTCGCGGCCGACGAACTGGGGCACTTCCACGTTCGTTTCTTCCTGCACGGCCTTCGCCATCTCGGAGCAGCCGCCCAGGCCCGGGCCGCCCGGCTGGAGGAAGGGGAAGAGCTTCGCATCCTCGTGGAACTGAACAATCCCGCCACCCGGCTGGCCGTGCCCCTGCTGACGGAGGACTACCAAATGGTCGGTTGGGCACCGCGTTATCTGGTCGACGATCTGATCCGTTGCGTCCCCCACGCCCCCGAACTGTCCGCCAAGGTCGCCCGCGTCAACGTGGACGCGGCGCCGCTGAATCAGCGCTTCCTGATCGATTACCACGGTCGCGCTCCAAGCGGCGTTCAGCCCATGTCCACGCCCGATTTCAAGCCGCTGCTGGATTGATCAAGGATTGCGTAGAGACGTCGCGGGGGAGCAGTCGGAACGCTTGATCAGGAATCCCACGCCGTCGCTTCCGTAGCGTGACCGACATCAACATCGATGATCAGGGATGCTCGGGTTTGACGGCATTCGGGAGCACGCCTGCCTTTCATTTGGACGACGCAAGACTTGCAATTGGACGAAAGGAGATCTACGATCAGCGGCAGTGAACGCGCCCGTCCACTACCCCCGCCACCTGCGCCCGCGTCTCGAGGAGGCGCTGGAAGACTCGCCGGTGGTGCTGGTGCATGGTCCGAGACAGTGCGGCAAGACCACGCTGGCCCGCGAGGTGGGGGATGCGGCGGGTTTTGGCTATTTCAGCTTCGACGACGACGTGCAACGGGCGGCGGCGGTCGCGGACCCGGTGGGATTCGTGGCGGATTTGCCGGAACGCGTGGTGCTCGACGAGGTGCAGCGGGTGCCGCAGCTTTTCACCTCGCTCAAGGCCGCGGTGGACGAGCGGAGGCGGCCCGGCCGGTTCATCCTGACCGGTTCGGCGAGTGTGCTGCTCGTGCCGAAGCTGGCGGACTCGCTGGCCGGACGCATGGAGATCCTGCGCCTCCATCCCCTCGCCCAGGCGGAGCTGGCCGGGGTGGTCCCGACCTTTCTGACGGACTTGTTCGACGGTGGTTTCCGCGCGGGACGCTCGGGTAGGCGCGAGGGGCGCGGATTGCTGGAGCGGGTGGTGGCCGGGGGCTATCCCGCCGCGCTGGCCCGCGCGGCGGGGAGGCGGCGCGCGGCCTGGTATCGGGACTACGCGGATACGCTGATCCAGCGGGACATCCGGGATCTCGCCCGCATCGCGGCGCTGGATGCCCTGCCCCGGCTGCTGGCGCTGGCGGCCGGGCAGACCGCCAGCCTGGTGAACATCTCCGAGCTGGCGGCGCCGTTCCAAGTGAGCCGCCCGACCATTCGCGAATACGTGACGCTGCTTTCCCGCATTTTCCTGCTGGAGGAGCTGCCGCCATGGCACGGCAACCGGAGCAAGCGCCTCGTCAAGACTCCCAAGCTGCACCTCACTGACACCGGGCTGGCCTGCGCCTTGCTGGGTCTCGATGCGGAGGCGCTGGCGAAGGACCGGAGCGCCTTCGGGCGTTTGCTGGAGACCTTTGTTTTCCAGGAACTTCGGAGGCAGGCGGGGTGGCGGAATGAACCGGTGACGATCCACCACTACCGCGACAAGGATCAGGTGGAGGTGGATCTGGTGCTGGAATCCGGTGGACGCCTCGCGGGCGTCGAGGTGAAGGCCGGCTCCACGGTTGCGGGGGAGGATTTCAAGGGCCTGAAAAAGCTGCGGGATGCCGAGCCGAAACGATTCGCCGCCGGAGCGGTGCTCTACGACGGCGGGGCCGTGGTGCCCTTCGGTCCCGGCCTCCATGCCGTTCCGATCTCCGCCCTCTGGAACGAAACCTGAACCGCCATGATCACCGACATCAACAGCGAGGACCGGTTGGTCCAGGCGACCTTCGCCAACCACCTGCGCGACGTGCTAGGCTGGGATAGCGTCCACGCGCAAAACGGGGAGACCTTCGGACCCGGCGGCACCTTGGGCCGGGCGAGCGAACGCGAGGCCGTGCTGGTCCGCGACCTTCGGGAGGCGGTGGACAGGCTCAACCCCGCCCTGCCCGAAGCCGCGCGGAAGGAGGCGGTGGAGCAACTGACGCAGGTGGACTACGCCCGCTCGCTGGTCCAGCACAACCGGGAGCATTTCGACCACATCCGAAATGGCGTGCCGGTGGAGTGGCGCGACGACGCCGGTCAGACGCGGCACGAACGGGCGAGGGTGATCGATTTCCGCGACGCGACGAACAACCGCTTCCTCGCGGTGCGCGAGCTCAAGATCCAGGGGCTGCGCGTGCCCCACTACAACC
Source organism: Verrucomicrobiales bacterium (assembly GCA_007123695.1). Taxonomy (GTDB): domain Bacteria; phylum Verrucomicrobiota; class Verrucomicrobiia; order Verrucomicrobiales; family DEV007; genus Arctic95D-9. The sequence goes on along the minus strand of SLGN01000485.1, from coordinate 759 downwards.
GGCGCGCGGATCTGGTCTGCTTCGTCAACGGCCTTCCTCTCGTCTTCGTCGAGCTGAAGGCGGTCTACCTGAACATGCGGGCAGGCTACGACAACAACCTCGCCGACTACCTGAGCGAGGCGAGCATCAGCCACGCGTTCCACCACAACGCCTTTCTCGTGGTCAGCAACGGCGACCGCGCCCGATACGGCTCGATCACGAGCAAGTGGGAGCATTTCTCGGAATGGAAGCGGAACGACGAGGGCGACCAGGGCAGGGTCGATGCGGAGATTCTCCTCAACGGAATGTTGGCGAAGGGCAGGTTGCTCGATCTGGTCGAGAACTTCGTTCTCTTCGACGAGAGCCGCCCCGGCGGCGTGCGAAAGATCGTCGCCCGCAACCACCAGGTGCTCGGGGTGAACGAGGCGGTCGCCTCGGTGCGGCGGCAGGAAGAGCTCAAGCGTGACTTTTCGCCCAGCGGTCGAGTGGTTCACTATCCCGTGGGCACGTCTCCCGGCGTGAAGCTTGGAGAGGAGCCCCGCGCGAACCTGGAGACTGCGGAGGAGACGGTGGGTTCATGGAATCCCCACGATCCGCCTCTAGTTCGTCGGGCCCATCCGGAACTCGGTCGGCTTGGCGTGTTCTGGCATACGCAGGGCAGCGGCAAGTCGTACTCCATGGTGATGTTCGCCGAAAAGGTGCGCCGCCAGGTGCCGGGCAATTTCACCTTTGTTGTGATGACGGATCGCGAGGATCTCGACGACCAGATCTGGCGGACCT
>SLGN01000568.1 GCA_007123695.1 Verrucomicrobiales bacterium | reverse complement strand
GCCCGGGGCGTCGTCGTCGTCGATGATTTCGGCCATCATCCCACTGCCATCCGCGAGGCCATCGCCGGAATGCGGCGGCGCTTCGAGGGGGCGCGCCTATGGGCGGTCTTCGAGCCCCGGTCGAACACGACCCGGCGCCGCGTCTTCCAGGAGGCGCTGGCGGAGGCGCTCGGCGCGGCCGACGGCGTCTGCCTCTCCACCGTGGCCCGCGCCGGGCTGCTCGCCGACGAGGAGCGGCTCGATCCCGAGATGCTCATGGCGACGTTGAGGGACCGGGGCCTGCCCGCCTACTACGAAAGCGGGGCCGACGCCATCGTGGAGCGGCTGTCCGCCGAGGTCCGCGACGGCGATGTCGTCGTGGTTTTCAGCAACGGCGGTTTCGACGGCATCCACGGCAAGCTGCTGGAGCGTCTCTGATGTGCCGGGACCTTGCGGGGGCTGTCTCCGCTGTCACTTCCGTTGTCGGGGACGGAGAGGGGAGCGAGCGAGTGGCATCGGGTCCGTTGCCCGACTACTGCTTTTCGCGTATCCAGCGCCGGTAGATTTCGGCGTTTCGGGAGAAAGCCTCGTATCTGGCCGAGCCGGGCTTCATCGTGGCGAGTTCGTCGGCCATTTCGAGATCGTAGACTTCGGGCGACTCGTCGCCGGGGTCGCGGCTTTCCTCGATCCACCGGTCGAGGGCTGCGGAATGTTCCGCAAGAATCGCGGCATGGTCCGGATCGTCGGCGAGGTTGACCGTCTGCCAGCGGTCCTCTTTCCAGGCGTAGAGCTCTTCGGCGGGCCGCTGCGGCGCAAAGAGGAGGCGCTCGCTCAGATCCGGCAGGGAGCCGTCGTGATGCATCTCGCGGAGGCGTCGGACAATGATCTTGCTGTCCTTGTAGTCGCTCGGCATCAGGTGGGGGCGCTCGGGGTGGAAGTTGCGGATGTAGAGATGGGTGGCGGTACGGATCGATCGGATGCGGTCGGCAGCCTCGCCGCAGCGGTCGCGGGCGGCGTAGACGGCTTCGCGCGGCCGGTAGTCGGGGGCGAGCAGATCGCGCCCCTGCATCCAGTCCGGCACCTCCAGGCCTGCGGCGGCCAGCGAAATCGCCGCCATGTCGATGTGTTCGATCAGGTCCTCGCGCACCTTCCCAGCCTCGACCCCGGGGCCCCGCAGGATGAAGGGGATATGGGCCCCTTCGTCGTAGAGGAACTGCTTGCCCCGGGCGTGGCTGATTCCATGATCGGTCATGAAGATGACGAGGGTTTCTTCCAGCAAGCCCTCGCGCTCGAGGCGGGCCATGACCTCGCCGACGTGCCAGTCGGTGAGTCTGACGCTGTCGAGATAGGTGGCCCAGTCGCGCAGCAGCACGGGGTCGCGGGGGTAGTAGGGGGGCAGGGTCACCTTCTCGGGATCGACATTCGCGCCGAATTGCTCGCGGGCCCGCCGCTCGATCGCCTCGTAGGCGGCCTCGCTGCTTCCCCGCAACTTGCCCCCATGCGTCTGGACTTGCATAAAGAAAGGCTGTCCCTCGGCGCGGCCGCCCCAGTCGACGCCGTCGTAGATCTCCGCGTCCCAGTCGAAATTGTAGTCGGTCTTGCCGCGGCGGTCGGCCTTGGCCGGGAGCCCGCGGTGGTCGAGGCCGGGCAGGCCGCTGCCGATGCAGGTGTAGTAGCCCGCCTCGCGGAAGATCGCGGGGACCGGCACGACGCCGTCCGGCAATTGGATGCGGTGCTTGCCGCGCCCGCTGCGGTGGTGGTGGGCGCCGATGGTCGTCTGGTAGCAGCCCGTGATCATCGCCGAGCGGCTGCTGGAGCAAACCGGAGCGGTGACGTAGGCCCGCGTGAACCGGGTGCCCTCGGCGGCAAGACGATCGACGTGGGGGGTTTCGACGAGCGTTTCCCCATAGCAGGAGAAGTCGGCCGACATGTCATCGACGACGATCCAGAGAATGTTGGGAGGCGCTTCGCCCGAGGCCGGGGTGGCGGCGAGCATGAGAAAAGCGGCGAAAGCGAGGAGACGTTGCAGCATGGTGGGATGCTAGCCCTGCCCATATTTCTACGCAAGGGACGGGTATCATCCGAAGGGAAGGGGAACAACTTTCGTAGGCAACCGCACAGGCCGGAAAAGGCAGATGTACCCGAAAGAGTCATGATTTTTAGGAAAAAAGTGTTTACAGGTTGTCAAGGTTTCTTAACTATGCCTTCGAGATTCCAGATCTTGGGCCTTGTGTCGAGGGGTCGAACCTGACGAAGGCCGCTTCCGTCGAACCACCACTCAACACCCATCGCATGAACCATTCCTTCCCCGCGCCCGCCGAGCCTGCCGCCCGCCGGAATCCGATCAAGCACCTCTTTTTCTGGCTGTCCGGCGCCGGCGCCGATACGCTGGAGCAATGCCCCGGCTGGGAGCAGCGCAAGTATGTCGCCTTCGGCGCCACTGTGCTCGTCCCCACCGTGTTCGCCTTCATCGCCTGCGGCTACGCCCTCTCGACGCTGACCGACGACTGGCGCATCATCGCGCCGGTGGCCCTCGCGTGGGGCCTCATCATCATGACGATCGACCGCGCCCTGCTTTCGATCTACCGGTCCTACCAGCGTTTCCACCGCAAGGTCGGCCAGTTCTTCCTGCGCATCGTGGTCGCCGCGCTGATGGGCGTGACGATCTCGCATCCGCTGACCTTGCTCCTGTTCAACGACACGATCAGCAGTGTGGTCGAGGAGGAGCGCCAGGCCGAGATCGATGCGGTGCGCGTTGCCGCAGGTTCGGAGAAGGGCGCGGTCGAGGCGAAGATCCTCGATCTCGAGGAGCAGATCGCAGAGCAGCGGGCTCTTTTCGACCGCACCTACTCCGCCGAGTTTCTGGTCGAGGATGCCACCGCCGGCCTCGACGATCCGCTTGCAGAACTCGACGAGGAACTGCGTGCCCAGATGGACGCGAGGATCGAGAAGGAGACCTTCGCAGAGCGGGGCCGCATCGCGGCGATCGACGGTGATTTCGATTCGAACCAGGAGCGCCACTCCGTCTTGCAGGAGGAACTCGACACCTGGCAGCGCGAGTTCGAGCGCGAGGTCAACGGCCAGCGGAGCGGCATCGTCGGTCTCGGTCCCCGCGCCAAGAGCATCCGCGACGACCAGCTCGAGTGGCGGCGCGTCGAGGCCAAGCGCATCGGCGAAGCCCTCGCCTACCTGACGGAGCAGCGCAACGCCCTCGCCACCCAGATCAAGGCCACAGAAGAGTCGATCCGCAACGAGTTTCTCGGTCTCGCGGCGGCCAAGGCCGAGCGGCTCAAAGCAGAGCGCGACCGCGTCGTGGACCTCCGCCGCCAGGTGCAGCAGAGCCAAGCCGAGCAGTTCGTCGACCAGCAGAACACGATCCGCGCGACGATTACCGCGCAGATCGACACGCGCCTGGCCGAACTCTCGCGGCTGCAGGGCGAGCTGGCCGCCATCGCCGCGCAGGAGCAGGGCCGCATCGCGGCGATCGCCGCCGAGCCCCGGCGCGACATCCTCACCCAGACTCTCGCCCTCCACAGCCTCTTCGACCAAGGCAACGAAGGGGGCAAGTTCGCGCTGATCGCCTACCTCGTGCTCGCCGGGCTCTTCATGCTCGTCGACACGATTCCGCTCGTCGTGAAGTTTTTTTCCCAGCCCGGCCCCTACGACGCCCTCGTCGATTGCGAGGAGGTGCGCTACGCCCGCGAGCGCGAGGCCTGGCTGAAGAGCTACCGAAAATACATGGACGATCTGTCGGAAGGCAGACTGCTCCACCTCACCCAGAACAAGCCGCTGGAACGGGCTCTGGTCGAGGGGATCGACAGTTCCCGCGCCGCGAAGGCCTTCGTCGAGAACCTGATCGAGCTGGAGGCTTCCTTCGAAGAGCGGGTCGAGAGCGAGCGAGCCCGGCTCAACGAGGAAAAGGGTGCCCGCGCCCGCAGTCGGGCGAAGCGGCTCGAACAGTTCGCCGAGACCTTCTACGGGGATCTCGACCAGCGCATGCAGTCCTTCTTCGACAGCGGCGCGGTGAAGGCCGAGGCCCGAAGAGCGGTGTAGCGCCGCCCTGGCGGCGGACCCGCTTGAGCCTTGGTTACGGGACGGGGTGCCATCGAAGGCGTCCCGCCCGGAGCCGGGGCGAGGGAGGGCAGCCGCCCCGTCTCCCCGCCGTCGGGTCTTCGAACCGATCACTCCCCGAGCCAGCGGGACTCGGGCATGGCGTAGGGCCGAAAAATCTCGACCGTGCCGGCGGCCTCATCGTAGAGCAGTGCTCGGTTCAGGCCGAGATCGGCGGCCTTGCCGCTGTCGATGAGGCTGGCGGAATCGGCCGCGCTCATCTGGAAGAGGACTTTCTTTTCGAACTCCCCGGCAGCCTTGCGGCCGAGGCATCGGTTGACGTTGTTGTAGGAATCGACCGAGGCGACGAGATGGTAGCCCCACGGAGGGCCTTCGAGAATGATTTCCTGGAGGGCGTCGGAGGGCTTCGCCTCGGCGTCTCCGTCGAGGGAAAAGGAGAAGTCCTCCTCGTGGCGGAGCTTTCTCTGGCGGTGCAGCCCAGGCACGAAGACGATGACGGGACGACCGGGATCGGAGGCCTTGCCCTCGACCACCTCCTTGAGCGAGGCGGCGAGTTCGACGAGGAGAGGTC
>SLGN01000731.1 GCA_007123695.1 Verrucomicrobiales bacterium | reverse complement strand
TTTCGATCTCGATGGTTTCGGGCCGGATCCGGAGCCGGGGCGACAGCACCTGCCGGGCGATGACGAGATTCGCCCTGGCGAAGTCGAACAGATAGTTGGCGACGAGGCGGAGCAGTTTCATGGCAGTTCGGGGGAGACAGCTCGGATACGGGGCAGGACCTTTCCATCGTCCGCATCCTGATCGGACGCAAGGTCTCCCGACGATTCCGCGAGGGCGCGATCCGGTTGGCGCTGGGCGTAGACCTGCTCTGCGGCGGCGAGGGAGATGCGGTGAAGGGCGCCCGGAGCGAGGCCGATCCAAACGGTGACGAGGCCGAGGGCGAGGACGGCGCCGAGCTGGGCGGGCGGGAGCGGGGCGCGGCGCGGCGAGGGCCGGACGGGATTCTTCCAGAAGGCCTCGGCCCAGATCTTGGTCATCGAAAAGAGCGTGAGGACGCCGACCGCGAGGGCGACGGCGGCCCAGACCCACTCGCCGGAGCGGAAACATTCGCGGACGACGAAGAATTTGGCGAAGAAGCCGGAGAGCGGCGGGATTCCCCCGAGGGATAGGGCGGGCACGGCAAAGAGGAGGGCAAGCAAGGGGCGTTCGCGGAGGAGCCCGCCGAGGGAGGCGAGCCGCTCCGATCCGCCGGCGCGGGCGACAAGTCCGGCCGCGAAGAAGAGATTCGCCTTCACGAAGATGTGGTGGACGGTGTAGAAGACTGCGGCGGCGAGACCGGCTTCGGTGAAGAGGGCGAAGCCGAGGAGGAGGTAGCCGATCTGGCTGACAATGTGCCAGGAGAGGATTTCGCGGACTTGGTGGCGGCTCGCGGCTCCGAGGACGCCCGCGACCATGGTGGCGGCGGCGGCGGCGAGGAGGACGGGGCCGAGGGTGTCGCCGAGGGCGGCGAAAGTGCCGCCGAAGACCCGGAAGATCGCGTAGACGCCCACTTTGGTGAGCAGTCCGCCGAAGACGGCCGAGGTGGCGTAGCCGGTCTGCGGATAGGAGTCGGGCAGCCAGAAGAAGAGCGGAAAGGCGCCGGCCTTGATCCCGAAGGCCAGCAGCAGGAGCGCCGCCGACGTGAGGACGAGCGCGTCTCCGCCCTCGGCGGCGAGGCGTCCGGCGAGGTCGGCGAGATTGAGGCTGCCGGCCTTGCCGTATAGGATGCCGAGGGCCGAAAGGAAGAAGAAGGAGCTGACGACGTTGATCGCGACGTAGACGGTGGCCTCGCGCCGGGTGCGGCGGCGGCGGCCCAGGGCCATCATGGCGAAGGAGGACATCAACATGGTCTCGAACCAGACGAAGAGATTGAAGAGGTCGGCGGTGAGAAAGGCTCCGGCGATCCCGGCGAGCAGCAGCAGATAGAAGAAGGCGTAGCGGCGGCGCCAGAGGCTTCGTCCGATCTCGGCGCTGGCGTAGACCGCTCCGGCGAAGGCCACGGCGGCGCTCACGAGGACCATCGTCGCGGAGAGGGCGTCGGCATGGAAAGCGATGCCGACGGGGGCGCTCCAGCCGCCGAAGGCGACCGCGAGGACGCGCCCTCCGCCGAGCACGGGCGCGGCGAGGGCGGCTGCGGCGAGTAGGTTGGCCCCGGTTGCGGCGACGAGACCGCCGCGCTGCCAGCCGGGGCGGTCGCGTCCGGTCAGCAGCAGGAGCCCGGCGGCGATCGGCAGGACCACGGGGGCGGCCAGGAGAAAGGCATCGTTCATCGGCCTTCGCCTCCTTTCCGGGCGGTGTCTTCGTCGCGCCGCGACAGGCTCAGCAGGGCGAGGCAGAAGGCGAGGACCCCGAAGCCGATGACGATCGCGGTGAGGACGAGCGCCTGGGCGAGGGGATCGCCCGAGCCGGGAGCGGGGGCCTGCGCTGATTCGGCGACGATTGCCGCAGTTCCGTCGCCGGGCCCCGCCGCCACGAAGAGGAGCAGATTGGCGGCCTGCCCGAGGAGGACGAGGCCGATAAGCAGCCGGAAGAGGCTGCGGCCGAGGACTGCGGCGGTTCCGCAGGCGGCGAGGACGCCGACGAGGATGGCGAGGGTCAGGTCCATGATTCTTGGCGGCGGCGCGAGGCGCCGGCCGACGACATTTCGCGGAAGAGGGTCAGGACGATCCCGGCGACGAGTGCGTAGACGCCGACGTCGAAGAGCAGAGGCGAGCCCAGCTTGATCTTGCCGGCCGGCGGCAGGGTGAACTCGGGTCCCCACGCGGCCTCGAGGAAGGCGCCGCCGGAAAGCAGCCCGGGCAGGCCCGAGAGCAGCGCGAGGCCGAGGCCGAGACCGATGGCGAACACCGGTTTCATCCCGAAGACGCGTAGCGGCTCGCCGGGCCGGGCGAGATGGCCCAGCATCGAGGCCATCGCCGCAGTGAGCCCGCCGATGAAGCCGCCGCCGGGCTCGTTGTGGCCGCGCAGCAGGAGGAAGACGGAGAAGGCGAGCATCGCCGGGGCGGTGTAGCGGGCCGAGGCGAGGAGCACCGGCGAGGGATCGGCCGCGCCGCTTTCGGGTCGGCGCGGGGCCCGCCCGAACATCGCCGCGACTCCCAGCGCGGCGATGGCCAGCACCGCGCTTTCGCCGAAGGTGTCGAGGGCGCGGAAATCGACGAGCACGACGTTGACGATGTTGCGCCCGAAGCCTTCCGGCACGCTGAGGCGCGCAATTTCGCGGGCGACCGGCTCGCCGAGTTCGAGGTCGAGCGCCTTGAGCGCAAGCATCGCGAAGAGCAGGCCCACGACCGCTGCGAGCAGGCCACGCAGCCCGTTCCACGCCATCGATCGCCGCGACCGCCGGACTGGCTCAAGCGCGGGCAGTCCGTAGATGGCCAGGGCGAAGAGGGCCAGAGTGAGCGTCTCGACGAGGATCTGGGTGATGGCGAGGTCGGGCGCGCCGGAGAGGGCGAAGACTGCGGCGAGGCCGAAACCGGCGCAGCCGACGAAGAAGATCGCGGCCATGCGTCGGCGAGCCGCGAGCGCGCCGCAGGCGGCGACGGCAACGAGAACCGCGGCGACGAGCAGGTCGGGGCGCGGCGCGCTCCACTCGCGGGGGAAGGGGGCGAAGCCGCTCGTCCGCAGCGCCCATCCCGCGAGAAGGACGCCCGTGCCGAGGACGATGGCCAGGTAGCGCGCGAGGCGCCCCGACTGGAGCCGGTCCATCGCCGCGCCCGATCCCGCGAGAAAGGCGTCGAAGCCCGCGCGGAAGGCTCGTCTCGCGGAGCGGTCGCCGAGGCGCCGGGCGAGCCGCAGGGCGGCGAGGTGGACGGGGCGCCGCAGCAGGTAGACGCACAGCCCCGCCACCACCGTCGCCGCGCTCAGCAGCAGGACGAGGTTGAAGCCGTGCCACAGCGCCAGTTCGAACTCGACTTCCTCGACGCGGATCTGCGCGACCGCGCCGAGGAGCGGGCCGCCGAGGAGGGTGTTGGGCAGCAGGCCGAGGAGCAGACCGCCGAAGCCGAGCAGCGCGGGACCGAACCAGAGGGCGGGATGGGGATGCGGCACCTCCTTCCGCCGCACCGCGCCCTCGCTCTCGTCGGGCGGGGCGAGGAAGGGGGTCACCCCGACGCGGAGCGCCACCACGAGGTTCGCCGCCCCCGCGACGAAGCCGCTGGCGAGGAGCGGCCAGCCCACGTAGGGCGATTCCAGCTTCACCTCGTAGAGAAGCTCCTTGGCGATGAAGCCGACGAAGGGAGGCAGCCCCGACATCGACGCCGCCGCGACCACCGCCGCGATTCCGAGGCCCGGCATCGCGCGCATCAGCCCCCCGAGGCGGCGCACGTCGCGGGTGCCGGTGAGCTTTTCGAGCGCCCCCGCGACCATGAAGAGCGACCCTTTGTAGAGTGCGTGGACGATCAGCAGCAGCACCGCCGCCTTCGCCGCGAGCCCGTGCTCGAGCCCCAGCAGCATGACGAGGGTGCCGAGGGTCGAGAGCGTCGTGTAGGCGAGGAGACGCTTCAGGTCGGTCTGCACCATCGCCACCAGCGCCGCCCAGGTCGCCGTCGCCGCGCCGAAGCCCATCAGGGTGAAATGCCACAGCGGCGTGCCCCCGAGCACGGGATGGAGCAGCGCGAGGAGAAAAACCCCCGCCTTCACCATCGTGGCCGAGTGCAGGTAGGCGCTGACGGGGGCGGGGGCGGCCATGGCGCCCGGCAGCCAGAAGTGGCAGGGCACCTGGGCCGACTTCGTCATCGCCCCGGCGAAGACGCACCAGAAGATCGCCGGATAGAGGGGGTGGGCGGCGATGTCGCCGGCGCGCTCCTCCAGCACGCCGATGCGGTAGTCGCCCGCCGCCTGTCCCAGCAGCAGGATCCCGGCGAGCAGGGCTACGCCTCCGGCCCCGGTCACGAGGAGCGAGTCGCGGGCCGAGAGGCGCGACTCCTCCTTCTCGAAAAAGAAGCCGATCAGCAGGTAGCTGGCCACGCTCGTGAGCTCCCAGAACACGAAGAGAACGACGAGGTTTTCGGTCACGGCGAGCCCCAGCATCGCGGCCATGAACACGAAGAAGGCCGGGTAGAACCGAGCCCGTTTTTCGGCATCGTCGCCGAGGTAGCCGCCCGCGTAGACGGCGATCAGCGCCCCCAGTCCGGACACGAGCAGAGCGAGGACGAGCCCGAGCGGCGAGAGCCACAGATCCCAGTCGATCCCGAGCTCGCCGAG